>DASYSV010000417.1:0-3563 GCA_036010185.1 Puia sp. | reverse complement strand
GGTCGTTCTTTTGTTTGGGCACCCAGATGCGACCGTCATTCCGCAACGACTCCGACATAAGGGTCAGTTTGGACTGATGCTCGCCGGTGACGGGTATACAGGTGGGATGTATCTGCGTGAAACAGGGGTTACCGAACCATGCGCCTTTTTTGTGCGCCTTCCATGCCGCCGTGACATTGCTGCCCATGGCGTTGGTCGACAGGTAAAAAACGTTGCCATAGCCGCCGCTGCAAAGAAGGACGGCATGACCAAAATAGCGTTCAAGCTGCCCGGTAATGAGATTGCGCGCGATGATGCCGCGGGCCTTGCCGTCGATGACCACCACATCCAGCATCTCATGCCGGCTGTACATTTCAACGTTACCAAGCGCCACCTGGCGCTCTAAGGCCTGGTAGGCGCCGATCAGCAACTGCTGGCCTGTCTGCCCGGCAGCATAAAAAGTCCGCTGGACCTGTACGCCGCCAAATGACCGGTTGCTCAGGAGACCTCCGTATTCGCGGGCGAAAGGCACTCCCTGCGCGACGCATTGATCGATGATACTGGCGCTTACTTCCGCCAGGCGATAGACATTGGCCTCGCGCGAACGGTAGTCTCCGCCTTTAATGGTATCATAGAAAAGACGGAAGGTGCTGTCCCCGTCATTCTGATAATTCTTAGCGGCATTGATGCCCCCCTGGGCCGCGATGCTATGCGCCCGGCGCGGGGAATCCTGGAAACAGAAGGCTTTCACTTTGTACCCCATCTCACCGAGAGAAGCGGCTGCCGAGGCGCCGGCCAGACCCGTCCCGATAACGATCACTTCGAGGTGACGCTTGTTGGCCGGATTCACCAGCCTGACATGACCTTTATAGTCCTCCCATTTTTTGTCCAGCTGCCCTGCGGGGATCTTTGAATTCAACATGAGTAATTTTTTGATTATTTCAAGGATGATCAAACCCAGTTAAAGTACATGGAGACAGGCATCATGGCGAAAGCCAGCGGCACGATGACGGAAAACGCGATACCGATACCGTTGATCAGCCGGAGATATCGGCTGTTATATACGCCCAGCGAGCGAAACGCACTCTGGAAACCATGCATAAGATGATAGGCCAGCGCCAGACAACCCACCAGGTAGATAATGACGATCCAGCCGTTTTGAAACGTGTCCTTCATCAGGCTGAAAAGGTCATGCACCCTGATACCGGGGTCATAGGTAGCTTCCGGCATTTCCTGGAACCGGGACGGGACCCAGAAGTCCTTGAGATGGATGACCAGGAAAAGCAGGACGAATGTGCCCAGCCAGCCCATATAACGGGAATACCATTTGCTACCCTTATTACCCATGGGTACCTGGTAGCCGACGCCCCTCCTTTTCCGGTTTTGATTCTCCAGGACGTAGGCCTGCACGATGTGCAGGATAAATCCGATGAACAGGCCGATCTCCAGCACCCGCGGAACGACGGTCGCCCCGAGAAAATTGGCGGCCAGGTTGAACATCTGGCCGTCATCCATCGCCCAAATGCAGGCATTCACGCATACGTGGACGATGAGGAAAAGGATCAGAAAAATGCCGGTGAGACCCATCACGAATTTCTTGCCGACAGAGGAAGTAAAGAGTTCAGACCATTTCATGCGATCATATTTGTCTTTTCAATGGCCGCATGCAGTCGCTGCGGCTCGTGTCATAATTGTGCGGGGACCCGTTTTGGGTCGACCGCGCAAATTTAGCACACGAACAGTTGCCAAACAAATCGCGGATGTTTAGTATCTTAGCCGCTGATCTGAACAAATTACCTCAAATGGCAAAGCACGAAGAAGATTTTGATGCAAACCTGACCGGTGACGAAGGACAAAGCGAGGAGAGCAAGAGCGGATGGTTCAGACGCATTAAAAAAGGGATCCTTACCTCCACGGCGGAAAAAAAGGAGACCCCCGAGGGTCTCTGGACAAAATGCCCCAATTGCAACTATATCTGTACGGTGACCGAACTCCGGGAAAGCCTCTTCGTATGCCCGAAATGCAATCACCATCACCGTATCGGCAGCACCGAATATTTCGAGATACTCTTTAACGACAACCACTACGAAGTCCTGTTCGAGAACATCCGTTCCAAGGATTTCCTGCATTTCACCGATCTGAAATCCTACCAGAAAAGACTGGAGGAAACGTGGGCCAAGACCGAGATAACGGACTCCATCCGCATCGCCACGGGTGAGGTGAAGGAGCACCGGATGGTCATCGGGTGTATGGATTTCGAATTCATCGGCGGATCATTGGGCTCGGTCATGGGCGAGCGGATCTCATGTGCGGCCGACTATTGTCTCAGCCACCGGATACCCCTGCTGATCATTTGCAAATCCGGGGGAGCCCGTATGATGGAAAGCGCCTTCTCGCTGATGCAGCTGGCCAAGGTTTCGGGCAAGCTCTCACAGCTGACGGACGCCAAAATACCCTATATCTCGCTGTTAACCGACCCTTCATTCGGGGGCATTTCCGCCTCATTCGGCATGCTCGGCGACTTGAATATCGCAGAACCCGGCGCCCTGATCGGTTTCGCCGGCCCCCGCGTCATCAAAGAAACCATTAAAAAAGACCTCCCCGAAGGTTTCCAACGCAGCGAATTCCTTCTCGAACACGGTTTTCTCGATTTTATCGTTAATAGAAAGGAGCTCAAGGAGCGCATTGCCACGCTGATGACGTTGTTCAAAGGCTAACCCGTGAATAGAATCACCCTTTTTGCCCTGTTCCTGCTGTCGGCTGTCCTCGCATCGGGCCAGCAGCTGCAATTGGAATTGCCTATGGACTCCACCGGGGTGGAGGGTCTCCGCATCTCGGGCATCACCTATAGCGCTACGGGGAATGTCCTTCTCTCACTGGCTTCGCAAAACAACGTCCGACAATATCGTCTTTCCGGAGACAGCACTGCCGGCGCCCCGGTTTGTCTCGCCTCTATCGATTATGACGGCAAAAAAAGCCATTACCTGGTCGCGGCCGGATTGCCGGACGGAATCGAAACCTGCATCTCCAACAAGGATTATTCCATCCTCCGGTTCCTGCATACCGGACGTCCGGATCGCACGGATTCGCTAGTGATCCCGTCTGGCCAGCAACTCTTTTACGCGTTCTATCAGGGAAACACTTTCTATGCGATCGCCGTTCAAAAACACTCCAATACCCTCTTCGTCTACCGGCGGACACCACAAGCCCCCACCCAGACATTTCAAAAAGAGATCGATATCGGGAAATGGGGTATCATATGGTGGCACGGCACGAGAGCCTTTGCGAAGAATGCCGTCGACAACTGTTACGATCTGATGCGGAGCGTAGGAATGACACAGGAGGACAGCAACACTCCCCCACCCATGAGCTCCGTGGTCTTCAAAAGCAAGTGCTATATCCGGGAGGGAATGCTCTACCTGACCTTCGACACCCATCAGCTCGTGACAAAAGTTATCGAAGTACCCCTCGACGGTCGCCCCGGCCGGCTGCTGCAGTTCAACCCCGAAGACTGGTATCATAAATCACTGCCTATCGGGTTCAGCACCGGCAATTCGTTCATCTTCGATAACACGCTCATAACG
>DASYSV010000301.1:0-4394 GCA_036010185.1 Puia sp. | reverse complement strand
GTCGTTTTGGGCAGGCTGCTTTGTGCGATCCACTGAAGCGAGGACGGCAAAATATTCACCGGATCCTGCTGAACGAAAGGGGTATCTGTAATATTGATACAAGCATCGTTCGTTGTCAGATCAGGCGGTATTCCTGTAACTTCAAAGGAAAGCTGTGCTCCTTGCACGACCGGAGCCACCATCACCAGACTGCCGTTATCAGCCAAATCATAAGCCGCATTTCCTCCCTGTCCCTGGCTATAGGTTACTTTATATTGCCTGGAAACATTATTCCCGGAATCTATTGCTGCAAAATAACCTCCGCCTGTTGCCGGTATAAAGGAATACAATGCGTCACCGGCGATATTCATTAGGGCGGAAGAGGACCCGCTTTCACCTGAATTGCCGGATAGACACAACGTGGGGTGTTTGATCCTAAGATAGCCATCCATGGAAAAAAAGGCAATGCCTTTAGCATTTGTCACCTGATCCGGTAATTCAACGGATAAAACCAGGCCATTAGCGCTCCCGTTCATCAATCGACCCGTACCCGTGGGCAATAGGCTGTTCGATCCATCGGGCGGATCCGCAATCTGATACGATATGGCCTCCAGGATAGTTCCCGTGCTGGCATCCAATCCAAGCAGCCAAATCCCCTTATTTAAAGCACCCGATTGAGTATCGAGGTAGACGCCGGCAACATAGACTTGATTGTTTTTGTATACGACACCGCAAAGAAACAATTGAATAAAGGAGGAATTGTTTAACCCAAAATTCCTGCGCCAGAGTTCAGCCTCATTGACATAATCGAAATATTGAATGGTAATGCCTCCGCCATTGGACAAAAGACGTGTTCCTGCCCAGATAATTGTTCCGGTAGTTCCGGAATTCATAACCTGTATGCCCGAGTCCTGGTCCTGGTTGGTGTAGTCGCCTTGCCAGATAACATCCCCACCGGTGTCCACGAGGAGATGACTACTGCCTAGGGATTGCGAAAGCACCCTGTATGCCTGGCTATTTATTACGATAGTCCCGTCATCCAGTTGTTTTAAATTATCCCATGGAACTGAGCTTGCTGCGGTTATCTTTTTGGCCCAATCCGGATTCCCTGAGGCATCGGACTTATAAAGCAATAACGATTTCGTCCCCGGGCTGGTCACGGATTGGAAAATGGCAGCCCCTCCGGATTTTGTCGCTAAAGAAGAAAAGGGAAGATTAGGTTGAAATAAAGGGGCGGTATGCAGAACTGTCCGAACGGTATCCGCACACCTCACTTGCTGCGCGAGCCCGCACCTGTTGCCGATAATAAATGCCAGGAAAATACATTGCATTGTCTTCCATAGTCTTCGCCAAAAGGGAAAATAAGGTCTACTCGGCATCGGCTATATAACGGACAGATAGGCATTTATTGCTTAAAAAGGCAGTCATACGTCTTATTTAATATGTGGCGATTGTACGATATTGTCGTAGTTTTAATGCCACAATCCTTTAATGTGATCCGGACAATCGCTCTACCCCAGATAACCATCTTCGTCATTTTCCTCGCCCTCAACACGCAAGCCCAAAACATCCTCGACAAGACCGGTCTGGGCGCCGGAGCAACAGCCTCGGCTGCATACAGCAGCCGCCTCCTTAGCAGTTCGTACGCGGGAAGCGCCTTGCAGGTCCGCCGTAGCAGCGACAATAGCACACAGGACATCGGCTTCACCGCCAACGGCGACCTCGACACCGCCATGTTAAAGACCTTCGTTGGGGCCGGCGACGCCTTCATCTCCGCCTGGTACGACCAAAGCGGCAACGGTAAGGACCTCACCCAGGCTGCCCAGGCCAACCAACCTCAATTATTAAGCGGCGGGACCATCTACCGGGAGAACGACCAGCCGTTCATCCGCTTCTTCGGCACCGGCGGAGCGGACTATCGGTCGCTCAACCTGGCCGCGGACATGACCACCGTAGGGCACGTGTCTGCCGTGTTACGGTTCAGCTCCACCGGCGACGGATTCATCCTTTCGCATACCGCGGACTATTACTGGCATTCCGAACCCTATACCGCGCTTATAAACAGCACCTATGCTTCCGCTTCGGTGCAGGGCGGCAATGGTTGGGAGAACGGAAACGCTTACGCGCCGACCAGCATGCCATGGCCTTCGACCCTCACCATTGCCGAGTTGGAACCGTCCACCCCCTCTACCAACGTCCATTGGAACAACATCGGCAGCGATCGCAACCAATATCACCACATCAGCCAGGGAGGCGGATATGGCGAACTCATCCTGTTTTCCACCGCACTCTCCACCGCCGACCGCCAAACGCTCGAAGCTAACGAGCAGAACTATTTCACCGCCCTCCCGCTGCCCGTCACCTGGCTCTCTTTCACCGCGCAGGCTTCAACAGACGACGTCCACCTCCAATGGCAAACGGCCTCCGAACAAAACTCAAAAAATTTCCAGGTACAATACAGCGCTGACGGATCTTCCTGGACAATCCTGGCCACGGTTCCAGCCGCCGGAAACAGCAGCAGCGTCTGCAGCTATCACTATATCCGTTACGACGCGCCGGCCGGCGAAAATTATTACCGGATAGCCGAAACGGACCTCGACGGAAAAACCACGTACAGCGATATAAGGACGGTCCGGATCGACCCCGCAGAGGCTGAATTCAAAGTAATTCAAAACCCCGTGATCGGCGGCCTCCTGCATGTCAACGTGAACAGGCCGACGATTTTGTCCCTGTTTTCAGTAGATGGGGATTTGCTTTGGAGAAAACATTACGATCGGGGTACCGCAGAGATACCGATGAACGGCGATGGCCCCGGAGAATATATCCTTGCCGGAAAGACGCTGAGCGTAAAAGTGTTGGTGAAATAGGTGTCAGGCCGTCGGCCGCAATTGTCTGCGCCACAACCGCATCGTCTGCAAGATGATCGACAGCAGGATCAGCGCCATCCCCACATAAAACCCGCTGTTCATGTACTTATCCTCCCGGAACAGCACAAAAGCCAGCAGTATCCCATACACCGGCTCGAGGTTATAACTCAGATTCACCGTAAACGCGGATATCTTATTGAGCGCCGCCATCGAAAGATTAAAAGCCAGCACCGTACACGCCCATGCGAGGATCAGCAGCCATACCCAATCCTGCAGATCCGGCAACAGCGTGGGGGCGGGAAATAGATATAGATACAACGGCATCAATATTGTCAGCGCCAAAAATCCCCCGCTTAGTTCATAGAGCGTAACCGTCTCCGATGGCACGCGTCTCAAAATGCGTTTATTCAGCACCGGGAAAAGACTTCCCAGCAGCGACGAGACCAGACCGATGAGGATACCCGTCTTATAATGCGGGTCGACCTGGAAGATGCAAAAGATACCGGCGATGACCAGCAACCCCAGGAACAGCTCCGCGATATCCATCCGGTGTCTCAATATCAGCGGCTCCAAAAAAGCGGTAAAAAATCCCACCGCAGAAAAACACAGCAATCCTACAGATACATTGGAATATTTGATACTGGCATAGAAGGCGACCCAGTGCATGGCGGCGATGCTCCCGATCCCGAAAATGCGCCAGAGATCACGCCTGTCGATACGCACCGACTGACGACGCACCAATGCCAATAACCACAGCGAAGGCGCCGTCAGCAAAAGTCGATACCACACCAGTAAACCTGCATTGAGAGAGATAAGCTTACCCAATATCCCGGTAAGCCCGGCAAGAAGGACGGCAATATGGAGCTGAATGAATGCCTTCTTCACGGCTTACTTGCTTTCAGCGATGGCTTCCTTGGAGAAAGAGGTCATAGCCATTACATCGTTCTTTACCCGATTGCGGTAATTTTTAAAGAGGGACTGCCAGCGTAAATTGAGCACCCCCAGGATCCCTTCCTTCACAATTCCCTTATTCATCTTTGAAACACCGAATTTCCGGTCTTCAAACACGATCGGAACCTCCTTTATCTTGAACCCCAATTTCCACGCGGCAAATTTCATTTCGATCTGGAAGGCATAACCGACGAATCTTATCTGATCGAGATTTATGGTCTCCAGCACCTCTTTTTTATAGCATACAAAACCTGCAGTGGGGTCCTGGACAGGCATCCACGTGATGAGTTGCGTATACAGGGAACCTCCGCGAGAGAGCAGGACGCGGTCCCAGGGCCAGTTGACATTACCGCCCCCCTTCACATACCGCGAGCCCACGGCTACGTCGCCGCCCTGACGCTTACAGGCCTCATAAAGCCGGTCGAGATCCCTGGGGTTATGCGAAAAATCAGCATCCATTTCAAAGATGAACTGATAGTTGTTCCGGACGGCCCATTTAAACCCATGGATATAGGCGGTACCCAGCCCCAACTTGCCCTGGCGTTCTTCCAGGAAAAGGCGGCCCGGATATCTCGCCTGCAGCTGTCTGACAATGGC
>DASYSV010000300.1:0-12137 GCA_036010185.1 Puia sp. | reverse complement strand
GGCGAAGGCCGCCGACGGGAAATTAGCCCAGCGGTAGGGAGGCGCGAAACGTGACGATCCGTCACGGCGGAAGGTACCCGTGAGCAGGTATTTGTCTTCGAAACTATAGGTAACCCTTCCGAACCAGGAGATCAGCGTATGCTGATAGTCCACGCTGGCCGTAGGCGGCGTCGTCTTGGGGACCATCGACCCGTCGGCATAGTACTGCGCATAATTATGGACGGTGCTAAGATAATTATTGTATGAATATCCCGCCTGGGCATCGATATGGCTCCTGATATTTTTCAGGTCCTTGTTGTAGCTGAAATAAAATTCGAAAAGACTATTGTAATTGGTGCTCCTGTATTTGTTGTTCTGACCGCTGGGGTTTCCGCCTGCGAGATAGGATTCCGCCGCGCTGTCGGGGACAAATGTCGTTCCGCGGCCGTCGGAATAGTCATAACCCACGTTGAGGTTGGCGTGAAGATCGGGCAGAAAATGAAGGGAGTAATCCAGCTGCAGGTTGCCGATGCTGCGTTTGGGAGTAGACTTGTCGTAATGTTGTTCGAGCAAACCCAGTGGGTTGCGTCCTACCAGTGCCTTGAGACCGCTGGCCGTAGTGGGATCCAGCCATTCCCAATAACCGCCGAACCGGGGACTCTTGGAATAGATGGGCTGTGTGGGGTCGAAGCTGATCGCTCCCCCGATGGCCCCCTGGTTGCCGAAACGCGCATTCTCCATAGAGCCCATCACGTTGAGATTGACCTTGAGATGTTTGTCAAAAAGAACCGGCGTCAGTGCAAGGGTCGCGGAGGTCCGCTGGAGATTATCTGTTTTAAGGATTCCGTTCTGCGCCTGGTAACCGACCGACAACCGGTAAGGCAGACCCTTCACCCCTCCGCTGATACTGACGGAATTGTCCGTTCCAAAAGCCGTCTGGTAGATCTGGTCCTGCCAGTTGGTGTTGGACGTACCCAGCAGGGCAACTTTGTCCGGAGTGCCATAGGTGTTGACCACCTGTTTGAACTGGGCAGCATTGAGGACCGGCACTTCCTTGATGAGGGTGAACATCGAATTATTCGACCGGAAGTTGATCTTCAGTTCGCCTCCCCTGCCCTTTTTGGTAGTAATGATGATCACCCCGCCTGCCGCACGAGCACCATAGATGGCTGCCGCGGAGGCATCCTTTAGCACGGTGAAGGATTCGATGTCGTTGGGATTGATGAAACTGAGCGGACTGCCGGCACCCGGTACGGCGCTTTTCTGTCCGGGGGCCACGTCACTGTTGAGCGGTACCCCATCGAGCACGATCAACGGGCTGTTGCTGGCATTCAGCGAGGATCCGCCGCGAAACCGGATCGTGCTACCCGCTCCGGGCTGACCACTGTTGGAGATAATGGAGACACCAGGTACTTTTCCGGCGATCATCTGCTCGGGAGTGGTGATGGTTCCTTTCTGGAAGTCTTTTTCATCCACGACGGCGACAGCCCCGGTGAGATCTTTTTTCCGGGTGGTACCATAACCGATGACGACGACCTCGTTGAGATTGGCTTCTCCCGCAGAAAGACCGATAGTCATGGGCCCTGCGCCGATGGAATGCTCCTGCGCGGCATAACCGATGAAACTAAAAACAAGGATTCGGGCATTCTCGCCGACGGTGATCGTGAAGCTGCCGTCGCTACCGGTGGTCGTACCGCCTTTCAGATCGCCCTTCGCCTGGACGGTGACGCCGGACAAGGGCGAGCCGTCCTTGTTGTCCACCACCTTCCCGGTAATGGTCCTTCGCTGAGCGAGGAGGGTGCCGCTTATAAATAGCAGTAATAGAAGGATATGCATCCTTGCAAGCAATCGTTTTACCATAACTAGTTAATTATTGGACCCACAAGGTAGCAGGGGGCGGATTGAGGCCGTTGTTCTATCCGGCATTTCTATTGTTCAAATTGACTATTCCGCCGAATGACATTACATTTGACCCGGACCTGTTCGCCATGTGGAAAGCTGTCTCCATATATATTATGACATCTCTTACCGGGATGAGTGTCCTGCTGGGGCAGGGCCCCAAACTTCGATTCACCCACCTGTCGGGAGAGCAGGGATTATCCAACAGCACCATCGAAGCCATATTCCAGGACAGCCGCGGATTCATGTGGATCGGTACGCGCGACGGTCTCGATCGTTATGACGGGCATGAGATGGTCATCTACCGCAATGATCCGGGCGACACCACCACTTTAAGCGACAGCTACGCCCGCTGCATCTATGAAGACAGGGAGCATGTGCTCTGGGTCGGGACGGTCAACGGTCTCAACCGACTGGACCGCGGACACGACCGCTGGACACGATGGAAACACCGCGACGGTGACAGTTCAAGCCTCAGCAGCAGCGGTGTCACGGCGATCCTGGAGGATGCCAAAGACCGGTTATGGATCGCCACCTATGGCGGCGGGCTCGATCTGATGGACAGAAAGACCGGGCGGATCAGGGCCTACCAAATGGGAGGTGGACCCGGCAGTCTGCGCGATGACCGGATCCTTTGCATGCTTGAAGACAACAGCGGTCTTCTTTGGATAGGAACACAAACGGGGCTGGACCTGTTCAACCCCGCGACGGGGGTCTTCAAGGCCATGGATAACCCGGCGATCACCAACGCCAGCGGGAATACCATCATAGCCCTGCAGCAGGACCGGCAAGGCAATCTATGGGTAGGCACCGAGGATGACGGGCTATATCTTTTCGATCCATTACGCGGAAGCTTCATGAGATGGGGGCATTCGGACAAGGACCCTTCCAGCCTGGGTAACAATATGATCAAATGCATGCTCACCGACCGCAAAGGACAGCTTTGGGCCGGCAGCATCAATGGCGGGCTGAATCTTTTCCATGCGCCTTCCGGGTCCTTCTTCCGTTATTCTTATGAGCCGGGCAACGAAAGCAGCCTCTCACAACGGACGGTGTCCGCCTTGTATGAAGACCGGCAGGGCAATCTATGGGTAGGTACACACCGCGGCGGGATCAATATCTATTCTCCCGGCATGTACAAATTCGATCTCTATCGCCAGGAGCCTTCCCCGAACAGTCTCAGCTACAACGATGTCAAAACCTTTTGCGAGGACAGGGCCGGGAATATATGGGTCGGCACCGATGGCGGCGGTCTCGACCTGTTCCAGCGGGATCAGCGAGTCTTTAAACATTACCGCAACGATCCCTTTAATGACCATAGTCTCGGCTCGAATGCGGTGTTGGACGTTATGCAGGACCGTGAAGGACGAATCTGGGTCTCGACATGGGGAGGAGGTCTGAATCTCTTCGATCCTGTACACGGTGTCTTCACCCGAAATCTCAACGACCCCGGCAACCCGCATTCCATCAGCAGCAATTTCGTGCAGAAGACCTTCGAGGATTATTCGGGCAGGCTGTGGGTAGCAACCTACTACGGCGGACTGAATATCTTCGATCCCAGCACCCGACAGTTCACCCGAGTGGTCGACGACCCTACGGGTACAACCAGCCTGACGGGAAAGAATATCGTCTCACTGATGGAAGACAAAGTAGGACGGATATGGATCGGCACGGATGACGGAGGTTTGAATTGCTATCATCCCGATACCCGGCATTTCACGCATTATTTCGATACCGACCAGCGGATGCCCGATCTGCGGGTATTGTTTTGCGATAGCCGCGGCCGGGTTTGGGTAGGTCAGAAAGGATTATACCTTTTCGATGCCACGCGTGACAGTTTCCGGGTGGCCACGATGCATGCGGGACTGGCTGGGGAATTCATAAAAGGGGTGGCCGAAGACGGTCAGGGCAATCTATGGATATCCACCTCCAACGGGCTTACCCAACTGAACCCCGATACCTATACATTTTCGAAATACAACACCGGAGACGGATTGCAGGGTTTGGAGTTCGAGGCCAATGCCTGTCTGAAGACAAAGGATGGGGAGTTATTCTTCGGGGGAATAAATGGGTTCAACTGTTGGTACCCGGGGGCTATCCGGGCCAACCCTTTCGTGCCACCTGTGTACATCACCGCTATTCAGCTGGCAAACCGGAAGGTGATCCCCGGCGCTGAGGGATCGCCGTTGCAGGAAGACATCACCCTGACCCGCGAGATCCGGCTCTCCTACCGGCAGTCCAGCTTTTCGCTCAACTTTTCCGCGTTGAACTATACCACGCCCGAGAACAACCAGTATGCCTATCGTCTGGAAGGGCTCGACACGGCATGGAATTACGTCGGCAGGGAGAACAAGGCATCGTATACGAACCTCAACCCGGGCGAATATACTTTCCGGGTAAAGGCCTCCAATAATGACGGGGTATGGAACGAAGAAGGCGCTTCTTTGCGGATCATCATCACACCGCCATTCTGGAAGACGGACTGGTTCATCTCGGTGCTGATCGCCCTCGGCATCGCCGGGTTATATCTTTTCTACAAATTCCGGACGCGGCTCAAGCTGCGCGAGCTGGAGGCGCGCAAACGCGAGGAGATACGCCAGGTGCAGCTACAGTTCTTCACCAATGTCTCGCATGAATTCCGGACGCCGCTGTCGCTGATATTGGGACCGTTGGAAAAAATGATGAAAGATCGGGACTATCCCTCGCATAACCGGTATTTCCAGGCGATGCACCGGAATGCGCACCGGCTGCTGAGCCTGATCAACGAGCTGATGGATTTCGGCAAGCTGGAAAGCGGGTCGCTGAAACTGGGCGTACAGGCCGGCAATCTCCAGATCTTCATGGAGGAGCTGGCGGAAGAATTCCGCGACTGGGCCATACAAAAAGAGATCGATTTCACGCTGCGTCAGTCCGGGACCACCGGCGAAGCCTGGTTCGACCGCCAGGTACTGGAAAAGATCGTGCTCAACCTGCTGCATAACGCCTTCAAGTATACGAAGCCGGGAGGGAAGATATCGCTCGAGGCCTTGTCCTCGCTGGACGGGTTCAACCCGTCATTTGCCAATGAGCTGGTGCTAAAGAACGAATTCCGGGGGAGCCGCTATGCCTGGTTACGGGTGGCCGACACCGGTATCGGTATTTCTGCATCTTCGATCCACCATCTGTTCGAGCGGTATTACCGGATCACTGAATCGCATCTCGGTTCGGGTGTAGGGCTCGCGCTGGTGAAGAGTCTCGCGTTGTTGCACAAGGCCGACATCCGGGTGTATAGCGAACGGCTGAAAGGAACGGAGATCCTCATAGGTATCCCGGTCGGAGAGACCGACTACCGCAAGGAAGAAAAACGGGTGGTTGCAGCCGAAGGGGGCGTACGTCTCGAAGGTCTCCCCTATCGTGCGGGCCCGCATTCCTTCGATGAGCCCGAAGTACAGGAGGTCCACGGCGTGCGCGCCGATCTCCCGCCCGTGGAAACCATCCTGCTGGTAGAAGACAATGACGAGCTCCGGCATTTCCTGAAGGAGTCGCTCGGTACGGCCTACCAGGTCGTCGAGGCCTGCGATGGGCAGGAAGGATTGGCCAAGGCCAGGGAAATGGCGCCCGGAATGATCATCAGCGACGTGATCATGCCCGGCATGAACGGTCTCGAATTCTGCAAGGCCATCAAACAGAACATCGACACCTGTCATATCCCATTCCTCATGCTAACTGCGCGGAGCACGGCCGCCTCTCAGGTAGAAGGTCTCGATGCCGGCGCAGACTACTATTTCGCCAAGCCGTTGAATATCTCGCTGCTTCAGCTAACGATCCGCAACCGCTTCGACCAGGACAGAAAGCTCAAGGAGCGTTACCGCCGCGACTCTCAGGCAGAAGCCATGGACCTCGTCCATTCCGAGCGCGATCGCGAATTCATGACCCGTCTGCTGACCACCATCGACTCGCACTTAGCCAATCCCGAGTTCGACATCGAATGGCTCTGCCATGAGATGGGTATGAGCCGGACGCGGCTCTATCAGAAGATTAAAGGCATCAGCAGACAATCGATCGGTGATTTTATCAGGACGATCCGGCTTAAGAAGGCGGTGCAGATCATGACGCATGAGGATGTTACGCTCACGGAGGTGATGATGCGCGTAGGGATACAGACGCAGTCTTATTTTACGAAGGCGTTTAAAAAGGAGTTTGGGAAGACGCCGGGGCAGTTTTTGCAGGAGATGAGGAAGTAGGCGGACCCGCTGCCTGAGACGACACAACCGCTGTAGCGAAACCGTACAGTCCCGGGTCGACTATGGCTTGCAAGCGTTTGATTCAGAATAGCTAGCAAACCCGGTATCATTTTGGCTGTCCATCTTTCATGCTAAAGAACTACATCAAAACCGCCATACGCAATCTCCGCAAACAGCCCGGCTTCACTTTTATCAATCTCGCCGGCCTGGCACTCGGAATAGCCTGCAGTCTGCTGATCCTCCTATGGGTGCAGGACGAAAGAGGAGTCGACGCCTTTCATGCCAAGGGTCGCCGTCTGTACTATGTCTACGAGCGGAACTATATGGGTGGAAAGCTACAGACCTGGTATTGGACACAAGGGCCGCTGGCGGAGGAATTGATAAAAGAAATTCCGGAAGTGGAGGCGGCGACACCGATGTCGTGGTCGAACACCAACAATTTTTCCGTGGGGGGCAAGATCCTGAAAGAGGACGGCTTCGCGGCAGGTGCCGACTACTTTAGCATGTTCAGCTATCCGTTGGTGGAAGGTAATGCAATGGACGCGCTGAGCTCACCGGACGCATTGGCCATCTCGCGCAAGATGGCGATCGCCTTCTTCGGCAGCCCCGCGGCGGCTATCGGCAAGGCCATAAAATATGAGAACAGGAGGAACTTCACGGTCAAAGCAGTCTTCGAGGATCTCACCTCCGCCGTGAGCAGTCCGGCGAATTATATTATGAGCTGGTCGGGCTATGTGGAAGACAACGGATGGGCCAAACGTTGGGGCGCGGTCGACCCGCGTACCGTGATCCTGCTGAAACCTGGGGCCGACGAGGCGAAGGTGGAAAAGAAGATCAGTCATCTGACGGACCCGTTCAATACGGAGGTGAAGGATATCCGCATCGAACTTGGGCTGCAACGTTTCAGCGACTATTACCTGCATAACGAATTCCGCGACGGCGTGCCGAAAGAAGGCCGAATCGCTTATGTCCGGCTATTCAGCCTCGTCGCCCTGTTCATCCTGGTTATCGCGTGCATCAATTTTATGAACCTGACGACGGCGCGTTCGGTAAGACGCGCCAAAGAGATCGGCGTGCGCAAGGTCATGGGCGCAGCCAGGAGCCGGCTGATCCGCCAATTCCTTGCGGAAGCAATCTTCATGGCCATGCTGGCCGCGGTGATCGCACTGGCACTGACCAGCGTACTGCTGCCAGCCTTCAATGCCCTCACCGGAAAAGAGATCACGCTGCCTTTAAAAAAGCCGGATCTATGGATTGGCATGACCGGTATCACGCTACTAACGGGGCTGCTCAGCGGCAGCTATCCTGCCTTATATCTGTCCGGGTTCAGTCCCATCCGCGTGCTCAAGGCCGCGCTGCCATCGGGGACAAGGGGTGACAGGGTGTTTCGCCAGGGATTGGTCGTATTTCAATTCGTATTGTCCATAATTCTCATTCTCTCCACGATCCTCATCACACGCCAGATCGACTTCATGAAGAACGCTCGTCTGGGTTACGATCGCGAGAATCTGCTCTATATCCCGATCGAGGGCGATCTCGGCAAGAAGCTCGATGTCTTCCGTACCGAAGCGAATGCGCTTCCCGGCATACAAAACGTGACCATGCTATCGAGCAGTCCGACGGTAATGACCGATGGCATCCTTTCACTGAACTGGGACGGCAAAGATCCGGCAGAGCATGACCGCTTCATCCAGGAATCCATCGGACCGGGTTTTCTGAAGACGATGAAGATAGCGCTCTCGGCCGGCCGGGACTTCGATCTGGCGAACTTTCCTACCGACAGCTCGGGCGTCATCATCAACGAGACGGCGGCATCCCTGATGGGCTACAAACATCCTGTCGGAAGGGTGATCTATAGCGGCAGCTATAAAGCTCATATCGTCGGCGTCGTGAAAGATTTCCATTTCCAGAGCCTTCATGACAAGATCATGCCGCTGGTGCTGGAACCGGGTCGCATCGACAGGTATTCGCATATCCTCGTCCGGACCCAGGCGAGGAAAACGCAAACCGCTTTGGCGGGCTTACGGCAATTATGCACCCAGCTGAACCCTGCCTTCCCATTCACCTATCAATTCTCCGACCTGGAATACGCCAGACTCTATCGAAGCGAGGATGTCACGGGACGGCTGTCGATCGTCTTTGCCGCGCTGGCCATCGTGATCTCCTGTCTGGGTCTGCTCGGGCTATCGTTGTTCACCGCCGAACAGCGCGTGCGGGAGATCGGTATCCGAAAAGTGCTTGGAGCGAGCGTGGGCTCCTTATTCGGACTGCTCTCGAAGAATTTCATGACGCTCGTTGGTTTGTCTTTCCTTGCCGGGGCGCCGCTGGGCTGGTGGGCCATGCACCAATGGCTCGCAGGCTTCGCCTATCAAACGAATATCCCGTGGTGGGCGTTCCTGATCACGGGCGCGGCAGTGGTGACGGTTGCGCTTGTCACCGTATGCTGGCAAACCTTGCGGGCTGCGAACGCCAACCCGGTAAAAAGTCTTCGAAGCGAGTAGAGTAATACCCGGTTAGTAGTATGTCATCCGACGATAGCAAAAAAAATTGCGTATTTCTACTTATGTTCCGGTATTGTTTATTCAAAATAATTTCCTAAACTTCGCTAAAGCAACCGGAACTACAAAATTGCCGGAACTACTACCAACTACTTCGTTTATCCTAGAACACTAGACCGCACCGTTCATCCGCGCCACTTCTGCATTTATCATCCACCTGATTACCCGTAGCTGCCGTTACCCTCTTCTGCCTTAGCCCGCCTGTCCGTGCGGACCGACGCAGCGGCATTTTATTGTCATTCCCTTATTGTTCAATCTTTCGGTATGATTGATACGGCTATTTCTTTGCTGCAAAAGGAGCTGGAAAATTATCTCGCGCCGATAGACCCCTCTGCCACCGTAGTCGTGGACAACGTGGGTCTTCTCGAAACGACCAATGGAGACAAGCTTTCCAACAGCATCATCATTACGGTAGTCAACGTCGAAGAAGAGAGCACGTTGAAGAACCAACCCGCGTACAAGAATTATCCGCAGCTGGGCACCGCGGCCTATGAGAATCCCCCCGTCTATCTGAATCTGTATGTTCTTTTCACCTGCAATTACTGGGCTGACAAATATATATATGCGCTACAGCGGATCTCCTATGTGGTCAAATTCCTTCAGGGCAAGAATACCTTCTCCTACGGATCGGCCTCTTACCAGGACGCGTCGGGCAATGAATTCAGTGACGACCCCGAGCTGGTCGGCCTGAGATTCACCATGGAACTGTATACCCTGACCTTCGAGCAGCTGAACCATCTATGGGGATCGCTCGGCGGTCGGCAGATACCCTTCGTGATGTACAAGCTGAGGCTCATAGCGCTGACTGACAGAAAGATCCTGAGGAACGTTCCGCTTATCCGCGAGATCGATGCCGATATTTCGCAGCTGACGAAATTCAAATCATGAGGCTATTGTATAACATATTGTTCGAGGTGAAGGTCCTCCACGAATACTACCTGACGGACCCCGACAATACGTCGGTGTTCCAGAACGCGCAGCAGACCGACCGCCTGAAGTGGCTGAACCGGCGTTACCAGGCCGACCAGCCCGCCGGCAGCGACGACCTCAGCTTTATATTGCCTTCTTACATGACGGCACAATTCCGAAACCAGGACCTTCGGTTGCTGAGCAGTCTTTCCGGGTTCCAGGTGGCCGTCCGCGTCAATGAGACAGTTCAATCGGGCACGACGGTTTATACTCCGGCCATATCGATGGACGGGAATTTCAATCTTATCATCCTCATGCAGCAGGGGACCGGACAATTCGCCACGCTGACCAATGGCCGGCTGAGCCATCCGATATCATCGCTATATTATTTCAGCAATGCGGATCTGGGGGCGGCGAAGACGGCGCCCGTCCTGTCGAGACCGATCTCTGCTAACGTCCCCGGATATACGTATGAGCAGGGCGAGCTGTCGCTCAGCGGGGCCAATGTCCAGCTTTGCTATTATAACGGTACCACGCCGGCCTTCGAGACCGTCCCCGGCAACGGATTCATCAATGAGAACGACCGGCTGATCGTCGGCCGCCAATTCGACTACAATTTCGAGGAGTCGGACAATGTCACGCAAGCTCAATTCGTACTCAAAGACCCGGGCGGCAATCCCGTACGGACGATGCCGATCACCGGTACCGACCCGCTGGGCACCGTCACGATCAACTTCGACGACGCCGGCAATCCGGCGCTAACACCGCTGCTCACCTTGCCGAAGGCCCGGGCCACCGACGCGATACTGTATTCGCTGGAAGTCACCGGCAATGGCGGCTACACGAAGACGATACCGCTCATCTTTTATGACGTCGCATCCGACCTTACGTCCACATGGGGCGTCATCCAGCTGCAGGCGAAGGTCGCCAACAACAGCATGAGCCTCCTTGATCCAAACGGCAATCTTTACATGCCGGTACTCGCGGCTCCGGACCAGACCACGTCTCCCTTCCCCGTCTTCGAGATCCGTTGCAAAAGCCGCTATACCTTCTGGCGTTATTTTTCGGAAGACACTACCAAGATCCTGAAAGCCCCCACGGGCACGATCGCCACTTTCGTAACGGGGACCACGGGCGTATTGACCACGCTCTTTCCCATCCCCGGCACCTATCTTCCCTTTTTCTTTTCGCAGAACCCCGCCGCCACGCCTCCCGTTTTTACGTATCTACCCAACCCGGCGCCGGATACGCTGATCGAAGTCGACGGCTTCCAGCTTTTCTCCGATATTCCGGTACCCGAATCGGGCATCTTCCCCGTCTCTCCCGCGCCGACCTAATCCGCGCTGCGCGGGCAGGCCTGCGCAATCCCCTACCGGGAGCGCGTACCGGCGGACCGCAAACTAATTAATCAAATACCTAAAACTTCATGATATGTCTACAACAACACAAACAGCCCTTCCACCTCTAAATACTCCCGGCGTATATATCCAGGAGATCCCCGTTCTCCCAGCCTCGATCGTATCCGTACCAACGGCGGTACCCGTCTTCGTCGGGTATACGGAAAAGGCAATGGAGGGCACTACTTCCCTTCTCGGTGTGCCCTTCATGGTTGAAAATATCATCGAATACCAGCAATATTTCGGTCTTCCCTACCCGGAGACCGGATTGCATGCAACCGTCGATGATAGCAGCCCGACCCAGCCGGTGGTCATTGTCGATCTGGACGAGCCTACACGATCGCCCTACCTGATGTACTATTCGCTGCAACTATATTTTGCCAACGGCGGGGCGCCTTGCTATATCCTCTCGGTCGGATTGTACAAACCCCAGGATCCCGTCATCCTCGTCAGCGACTTCAAACCGGACGGGACGACTTTCTGTCCACAGCTGGAAAAATACAACGATATAACGCTGGTGGTCATCCCGGATGCGATGAGCATCGCCCACACTGCAGACCCCGACAAGGGCGCGTCTACTTATTACGCCCTGTGGAACCTGGCGATCGACCATTGTATCGAAATGGGGAACCGGATGGCCGTGCTGGATGTTTATCCCGTCAACGGCCATACCCTTCCGATAGAGGACATCAAAGTACTGCGCGGTCAGGATACGAATAATTCCGGGATATCCGTCACCGGGCCTTTGCCCGAGAACTTCAAATATGCCGCCGCCTATTATCCGAGGATATACACGACCATAACTCCCAGCGTCAAGGACCCCACCACGTTGCTGGACAGGGACGACCTTATCAAGGTATCTCTGAAAAGCGCCGCCGCCGGCTCTCCCCCCGCCAAGCTGAGTGATCTGAAGGCCAAAAGCGGACAGATCTATTATGCCGTAAAGAACTATATCTCCAACAATCTCGAGATGCTTTTACCTGCCGCTCCTGGAGTCGTCGGCGTCTATGCGACGGTGGATAATCTTCAAGGCGTCTGGACCGCCCCCGCCAACTGGCCCATCACCGCGGCTGTCGATCTGAAGGAGCATATTTCCGCCAAGGACCAGGGGCCTATCAACGTGGACCCTGTGACAGGTATGTCCGTCAACGTGATACGGAACTTTCCGGGTC
>DASYSV010000380.1:0-14058 GCA_036010185.1 Puia sp. | reverse complement strand
TCCTTTCCAAAAGCAAATTTTTTTCGTCCCAAGGGATGCAGTAGGTTTGACTCATGATAACAGTTTCACACCCCTGGCATGGAGTACCGGTCGGCGACGGCTCTCCGCGTGTCGTAAATGCGATCATCGAGATCCCGCAAGGTTCCCGGGCCAAATACGAGATCGATAAGGACAGCGGTCTGCTCAAACTGGACCGTGTCATCTACTCGTCCTTCTACTACCCCGTCAATTATGGCTTTATTCCCCAAACCTACGGCGACGACAAGGACCCGCTGGACATCCTGGTCATCACCTCCCTGCCCGTACAGGCGCTCTGCCTGGTGCAGGCGAAGGTCATGGGCGTCATGCAAATGGTGGACAGCGGCGATGCCGACGACAAGATCATCGCAGTAGCTGCCAACGACCCCAGCGTCAATCACTACAACAACCTGGAAGAGCTGCCCCGGCACTTCTTCGAAGAGCTGCGCCATTTCTTCGAGGAATACAAAAAACTGGAGAACAAGACGGTCGTAGTGGAGGAATTCGGGGACAAGACCACCGCCCTGAAGGTCATCGAAGACGCGGTCAGGCTCTATGACGAAACGTTCAGAAAAAAGTAAAGCGCGCCGCCCCGATCGTCCGGCATTCGGCAGCATCGCACCGCGCCCCGATCGCCCGCCCGGAAGCGGCACCCCACCCCTCAATCTTCCGGCAGCATACGTTTGATCAGCCGCAGATGATGCGTCCGCAGCCCGGTGTCCGATTGCACGATCCCCATATTATCGATCTTGTCGATCCTCACCTTTCCCGAGGCATGTATGATCTCATTACTGTTGAGCAGGATCCCCACATGCGTGATCCTTCCTTCTTCATTGTCGAAAAAAGCCAGATCACCAGTCTTCGTCTCTTCCAGAAAACCGACCGGATCGCCCTGACCAGCCTGCTGATGCGCGTCGCGCAAGATCGGCACACCCAAAAATTTATATACCGTCTGCGCATAACCGCTACAGTCGATGCCAAAGATGGATTTACCGCCCCACAAATAAGGAACATTCAGGAATTTCAGCGTCAGCTGCCGGATCGATTTGGCATCGCCGGCGCGCTCTCCCGGCTCCCAGGTCTTTCCCTTATAATGGACCCGGTTCTTTCGCCATTGCGCCCGCCCGTTCTTCATGGCCGTGAGATGACTGCCCATGGGAACCATCATCGGATGCCCGTTATATTCCAATGAAGCGACCCATTCCGGTGTAAGGGGCGTCCGCTCCGCCGCAAACTCCTTTTCGTCTATCTCCGTCAAATGGGGGGAAGTACACCAGCCTTCATATCCGTCATATCTGACCCGAACACGGCTCCATTGATCTTTGGTCTGCTCCAGCACTTCGCAACACTCGCCGAAGATCAGCTGGCTGACCATTTCTGTGCGGTGTGAGGGCTCCGCCCGGAGAGGGCTGACGGGGACGCAACAAATTGCTCTGATCATGCGGAAAATTAATCAAAAACTTTAGAATGTGGAATTTCGCCCGTTAAGCATCTTATATTTGTCTCTCTGCATGAAAGACCCTTTGCACCATATGACCGACCAGGAATTGTTGTCGCGCTATTATGAGGAACACAACAATGAATGGCTGGGGGCCCTTCTTCAACGTTATACCCTGCTCCTGTTCGGGGTATGCATGAAATACC
This sequence comes from Puia sp., assembly GCA_036010185.1. GTDB lineage: Bacteria > Bacteroidota > Bacteroidia > Chitinophagales > Chitinophagaceae > Puia. The sequence goes on along the minus strand of DASYSV010000380.1, from coordinate 12,396 downwards.
TTAAAGAGGAGGAAGAAGCCCGCGACTGTGTCCAGCAAATCTTCATCAAGGTCATTACCGAGCTGCCAAAATACAAGGTGGAGTATTTTAAATCCTGGATCTATACCATCGCCCGGAATCATTGCCTTATGAAGATTCGTGACCGCCACGGTCACAAGACGGGGCTTTCCGATTCCTTGCTGGCCGCCTGGGACGAGGAAGGCGGCGACAGCCTGCACCTGGAAAAAGAACGACTCTTAGAATGGATGGAACAAGCCCTCAATGAACTGGTAAAAGAGCAGAAACTCTGTGTAACTTTGTTTTACCTGGACAAACGCTCATACCAGGAGATAGCGACCTCGACGGGTTTTACCCTGATGCAGGTAAAAAGCTATATCCAGAACGGCAAACGCAATCTCCGGCTGCTCATCGAAAAAAAGGCCCGCGAGGGCCAGGCACATCGAAAATGAATAAGGACTGGCTGAAAATATTATCCGAAAGCAATAAGGACATCGACAACCAGCAGTTGATGGACTATCTCAGCGGCAAATTGTCCGGAGAAGCCCTTCATGAGCTGGAACGCTCCATGGCAGATAACCCCCTCCTCAATGACGCCGTGGAAGGTTTGCAGCAGCTGAAGAACAAAAAGAATATGCAGACCTATGTGGACGAGCTCAATACGGCCATGCTCAAAAGCCTGGATAAAAAGAAGAACAGGCGTCTGCGCCGCCGTCTCCGGGATACCCCCTGGACCTATTTTGCCATCATCCTCGTGCTGGCGCTCTGCATCATCGGTTATTTCCTCGTCCGCAAAATGCTGGTGGGCTGAGATTAATTCCCTATATTCGGCCTCCTATTAACTGTTTATATGTACCTCAATCGGCTCTGTTTCGTGCTGGTCCTTCTATTCGGCTGGCAGCTCATCTCCGCCCAGCGCATCAGCTATATCGTCAGTTTCCCCAGTCTTGCTCATCATGAAGCCCGGATCGAGCTTGTCGTGAGCGATATCCCCAACCGGACGGCCGTATTCCGTATGAGCCGGAGCTCTCCCGGCAGATATGCCACCCATGAGTTCGGGAAAAATGTCTATGACATCAGCGCTTTCGATCAGGCCGGTAAGCCCCTGACCATCAACCGCACGGACGGCGACGTCTGGGAGGTCTCCCGCCACAGCGGTTATATCCGGGTTCAATATACGCTCTATGGCAACTATGCGGATGGTACCTATGCGGGTCTCGATCCCGATGGAGTCCACCTGAATATGCCCGCCGCCTTTCTGTGGATGAAAGGCATCGACAACGTGCCGATCACGATTCATTTCAACGTTCCGCCGGAATGGCACTGGACGGTAGCCACTCAATTGCAGCCGACCGGCGATTCGCTGACGTTTGCGGCGCGCAATTTCCAGTATTTCATGGACTGTCCCACCAAAATAGGACCGCTGCGCTATCGCAGATGGGAGGTCCGCAATCCTGACGGTAAAGCATATGCGTTCCGCATCGCGCTCGACGGGGCGGGTGACGATTCGACGTTTACCGCCTTCAGCGAAAAAGTGCAAAAGATCGTCCGGCAGGAACAGGCGGTATTCGGTGAAACGCCTGCATACGACTATGGCACCTATACCTTCCTGGCCAGCATCAATCCCTATGTGCATGGGGACGGCATGGAACATCGCAATTCCACGATGATCAGCATACCGGTTGCTTTCCATGGTGACGATCGTCTCCTGGGCGTGTTTGCGCACGAGTTCTTTCACTGCTGGAATGTGAAAAGGATACGACCGCGTAGTTTAGAGCCGTTTAATTTCGAGAAGAGCGACATGAGCCGCGAGCTGTGGTTTGCGGAGGGCTTTACGCAATATTATGGCGAGCTGATGGTGGAACGTGCGGGCTTCGCCCGGGATACCGATTTCGTCAAACATACGCTGGCGGGTCTCATCAATGCGAAAATGAACACCCCGGGGGCGCGTCTCTATTCCCCGGTTGAGGCCAGCGAAGAAGCCGTATTCACCGATGCCGGCGTGGCGGTGGATAAGACCAACTTCCCCAATATTTTTACGACCTACTATTTCTATGGAGGAGCGATCGCCGTCGCCCTGGACCTCGAGCTCCGCAGCCGGTTTGGCAAGACGCTGGATGGCTATATGACGGCGGCCTGGAAAAAATTCGGCAAACCCGAGATCCCTTACAACGTGGAAGGACTGGAGGAGGTGCTGAGCTCCTACACCGGTGATAAGAAATTCGCGGACGCCTGGTTCTCCCGCTATATCAATGGACATCAGCCGATAGATTATTCAGCCCTGCTGGCGCCGGCCGGCTTCCTGCTCATGCCGGCGGAAGGGAACAAAGCCTGGATCGGCAACACGCGCAGCTTCACCGAAAAGGAGGGCCTGATCATCGGGACCGGTACGGTGCGCGGAACACCCCTATACGATGCGGGACTGGACGTTGATGACAAGATCCTGTCCATCGACAATCTGGATGTACGCACCATCGCCGATCTGAACAATGTCCTCTCTCATCTTCACCCCGGTGCTTCGGTGGATATCCGCTATCTGCATCGCAACGAAGAAAGGAAAGGGACCATCAGGCCGATCGAAAACCCCGCAATGTCGGTGGTCACCTTCGAACAGGCGGGACGTCCGCTCTCGCCCGCTATACTGCAATTCAGGAAAAGCTGGCTCTCCGCCAAATAAGCAACGATGTCGATACGTCCCGCAACGATAGGTGACGGAGCCGCCATAAGCCGTCTCCTGACACAGCTGGATTATCCCGGTACGGAGGAATTCGTGGAGGCGAGACTGGCGACGATGCTGCAGGACCCCGCCGAGGTCCTGCTCGTTTGGGACGATCCGGGCGTCAAAGGATTCGTATCACTGCATTTCATTCCGATGATCGGTGTCGGCAAGGACTTCGCCCAGATCAGCTATCTCATTGTCGATGACGACACCCGCAGCGAAGGCATCGGCCGCCGGCTGGAAGAGACCGTTACGCGCATCGCACGTGAGCGCGGATGCGACCGGATTATAGTTCATTGCGATTCCCGACGGATACGTGCCCACGCCTTTTATCTCCGGCAGGGGTTCGAAGAGTCTCCCAAGTATCTGATTAAAAGGCTTTAGTGCAGGCACACCAATTGCAACGCCAATTGTAGTAAAATGTTAGGTTATGACAACGCTGCAACAACTACGAAATTGGAGTGCTACCCATCATCCGCGCTGGCTCGTTATCGTTCGCATCGGATTGGGCCTGTTCCTGCTGGCAAAAGGGATCAATTTCATTCGTGATTCCACGCTGCTGGATCGCCTGCTGTATGGGGGATCCAGCATGGCCGAAAATGAGCCGCACTGGTTGCCCCTGATCATCACCTGGGCTAACCTCCTGGGCGGGTTCATGATCATGATCGGCCTCTGGACAAGACTGGTATGCCTGCTTCAACTGCCGATCCTCATCGGCGCCATCATATTCATCAATGCACAACGCGGAGGATTCGCACCGGAGTCCGAACTTGGCCTGGCCATCCTGACCCTGCTGTTGGCGATCTTTTTCCTCATCGAAGGCAGCGGGCCCCTCTCACTGGATGCGTATTTCGACCGGAACAAAGGACGCGGCTCGCAGGGCAGCAATCTACCGTAGCGCCTACTGGTATTGTATATAAATGGGACTGGGTTTTTGCGCCAGGACCTGTTTGGGCGTCATGAGCTGGGTCTCCTTCAATTTCACTCCCCGGGGCGTCCTGGTGTCATTCTTATAGAATAGCTTGAAACCCGTGAACTCTATCGGGAAATCGGCCACATAGCTCTTATAGCTGTCCGTCTTGAGACTGACGGGTCCCCATCCGTCCATGTCCAATATGAATTGGCACTGCGGCGTCGGGTGTATCTGGCGCGCGTTAGTGAGCATGTTCCTGGTAAAACGATGGAACATCAATATCTTCGGAGGAATATTATTCTCCCTTACGAGCCTGGTGAGATAGCTGATACACCAATTGGCGTCCGCGGCGTCCAGTGTCCCGATCACCGTTCCCGGCTTTTTACCCGACTTGGACATAGCGAATTCCGGATCGATACCCAGATGGACATTGGGCATTTTGAGGTATTTCTCCAGCATGGGCACTTCCGATTGCACGTTGCTGAAACCGACCTGGATATCCAGGAAAACGATGGCATTGATCCGCGCCGCCATATGGAGTATTGAATCGATATGTTTGAACGGCATCCTGGCCCGGTATTTACCATCTTTGCCGGGAGATCCCTGGGCCGTGACGGCGATATAATGGAGGGCAGGCAGTACATGGACCGTCGTATCGGCTTCCTGCCATTTCTTACATTCAGCCTTCAGCTTGGCCAGCATCTCATTCGGCGGAAATTCGCCCAGCACGCCCATATTCTTCGAATACAGGTTACCATAGTAGGCGACGATGCGGTTGAAAGGAAGTAAGGCCCCGGCATTGGGATATGCGGTCTTCACCGGCCAGCGACCCGAGGAGTCCCCATTGGCCAGATGTACCACCAGCTTGTTGTAGAGCGTCGTGTCCAGCGGAGCCAGAGGTACAGACGCCGCGGCCTCCCCCGGAGCGACTACCGTGTCTTTATTGCCTGACTTAACAGCGGCGCTGTCCGCCTTTTTCCCGGCTTCCGAACGGCCATTGTTACATGCACTGAAAACAACCAACCCACAGATGCCTGCCACGCAGGCCATTTTTAAGACTTCGATCGAACCCCTAGTTTTACCCATTTTTATCCTTCTACGCAATTTTTAAATTCGCGCAAAGGTAACGGAAAACGCACCTATCGGGATTTTATTTTATTCGCTACTCAAAGACCTCACCGGGTTAACCAACGCCGCCCGGAGGGATTGCACACCCACGGTCAGCAGGGTCACCACCAGCAGAAACCCTCCGGCGAGCAGGAATACATCCGGTCCGAGCTTCGCCCGGTATACGTAGTCCTGTAACCATCGGTGCATGAAATACCATCCGCCTGCCGATGCGATGACCAGCGCGATCATCACGAGTCTTGCAAAATCCTTTCCCAATAGCGTCAGGATATCCTTCACGCCGGCTCCCAATACCTTGCGGATGCCGATCTCCCGCGTCCGCCGCTCGGTCGTGAACAGCGTCAACCCGAAAAGTCCGATACAGCTGATGAAGACAGTAATGGCTGTAGCAATGTTCATGAGCCATTCCATGGTCTGTTCGCGTCGATACAACTGCGCGATCCATTCATCGAAAAAGGAGTAATTGAACACCTTATGCGGATAAACCGTATGCCATTGGCGTTCGATACGCCCGAGAATGATCCGGACTTCCGCCGTGCTCCTGCCCTTCGTGTCCATCCGGAGCTGCAGGTCCGTGCTGGCCCTTCCAACGAGCATCAGCGGCTCGATAGCTTCCTTGTAGGAGAATTCATGGAAATCGGCGACCACGCCGACGATAGGAACATTCTTGCCCCAGGTATAGACCAGCTTTCCGACAGCCTCTTCAGGACTCCGGAATCCCAGCCTTCGGGACAAGGTCTCATTTATCACCGCCTCTTTGATCGTGTCACTGGGGAAGAGATTCCTGCCGGCCAGCAACCGGATCCCATACAGCGGGATATAATGTTCGTCGGCCCCCACGAATTCGACGGATAAATGGTCAGGGTTGGTAACCGGGTACCTGATGCCCGTCATCGCCCTGTCGGGTCCCATCGGCGGGATATTTCCCCGCGAGATCTCCGCGACACCCGGCAACTGCCTGATCTCCTCCTCCATCACCTTCACCTTACTTACGCTGTCCCGTTGTTCATCGGTGCTGAAGAGGATGATCGCATCGGTCCTGAAACCGAGGTCTTTGGACAACATAAAACCTATCTGTCTTCCGATGACCATCGTGCAGATGATGAACAATAGCGAGACCGTGAACTGGAATACGATCAACCCCCTCCGCAACCACCATTTCCCGCCTCCCCGGGGCGCGCCGGCGCCCTTAAGACCGATCACGGGGGAATGCGCGGAAAGCATGCGTGCGGGGTATATACCCGCCAGCAGGGTCGTAGCAATAGTTATCGCCAGCAGGAAGAGCCAGTTGGCAGGCGCCAGCGGGTCGAATTGTATGGTCTCTGGTACCAACTGCCGGAAGGCCCCCAATACCGGTCTTACAGACAGCACCGCGATCACTCCGGCGACTGCCGTCAGCAGAAAGGTCTCCGTAAGCAGCTGGATCATCAGGCTCCGGCGGCCGCTGCCCATCACCTTCCGGATGCTGATCTCCTTTTCCCTCGTCAGCGACTGGGCTGTGGCGAGATTGACATAGTTGACGATGGCCAGCACAAGGATGAATAGGGCAATACACAACAACCCATATAGGGTGGATAGCTGAGAGGTCCGGAAGGCCGTCTCATCCTGCCGGGGCGTGAAATGTACGTCGCTCAGGGGCTGCATCTCCACGCGGGGGATTATTCCCCCCGGCCAGCTCCTCTTATACATCGACGCGATCGCGGCATTCACTTTTGCCGCATCTGCCTTCGCCGCCAGCTTCATCAGCACCGAACACATCGCCAGCCGTTTGCTATTGGCGTCCACGCCCAGGGTGTACTGGAGCCAGCTGTGATCGATGGTGGAGTATGATATGAATTCGGTAAAAGGGAAATCCGTATGTCCGCTCCAATCACGGACGATGCCGGTGACGTGGACATGCAGGCTGTCGTTATACACGACTTCCCTGCCGATGATCGCGGCGGGTGGCGTATTTGCACCGAAAAACTGTCTTGCTCTTTTCTCGGTGAGCACGACACCGAAAGGAGTCGACAGCGCGGTTCGCGCATCACCCGCCAGCCAATCATAGGTCATGATCGTGAAATATTCGGGTCCGGCGACTATCGGTTGGGCGGTGTAGTCGGTCTTTTGCCCCTTCGATGCCCCGGCAACGGTCGCCGTCCAATTATGCAACTCATGATAAGCTGCCAGGGTCTCCACACCGGTGATCTGGTTACGGATCATCTCGGGCAATTGAGTCACAACCTCCGGAACCAGCTGCTCCGGCTCATCCTTCATGTATTGCTCATAGGAGTTGACGCGAAAGATGCGCGCTCCGCCGGGATGGTTGCGGTCGAACGAGAACTCATAATGCACGACGACCCAGATGACCAGACAGGCGCAGATGCCGAGCGCCAGCCCGGCGACATTGACGAGGGTATAGATCCGGTTGCGGACCAGCGTACGCCAGGCGATAGTCCAGTAGCTCTTGAACATGACCATCTCTCTCACACGTTCGATGCCGGATCGGTAAATAGCTGGTTATCAGTGTCGCATACCCGTCCGGAGCTACCGTCTTGTCCGCTAATGATACAACGGGTGTCCGCTTGCCTTGTTTCCCAGCGGGTTAGGCATTTTGTCTGCATTACCCGATCGGTTCACCGGCATCCTTCCAACCTGATAATCCAATATCGTGCAAGGCATCCCGTCAGGAGGTTCGAATCTCAGTGGATCCCGCCTTCCGGAAGCCATCCTCTGACTCAGCATATTCGTATCGGCAAAGCATCGTCGCGGATCGAAATTCCGACGAAAATCCCGTAGCGGATCCAGCGATATTTTTTTGGGCGACCAATGTGGGATCGCGCCGGATAGACCGCATTGTCCGCATACCGCGAGTGGCCCGGCAAGGAGCAAAACATAAAAAAACCACTTCATAGCGCGTATTTTTTACACGGATGCCCTGGATCGCGAAATTACACAACCGCCTACCGCATTTTCTTGAAGGCATTGATCAACCCGTTGGTCGACGAGTCATGGGATTTCACCTCCCCGCTGCCGACTAATTCCGGCAGGATCTTCCCGGCCAGCTGTTTACCCAGCTCGACACCCCATTGATCGAAGGTGTAGATGTCCCAGATGACGCCCTGCACGAATATCTTATGCTCATACAAGGCGATCAGCTCGCCGAGAGAATATGGCGTGATCTCGCGGATCAAAAAGGAGTTGGTGGGGCGATTGCCGCGGAAGCCTTTATAGGGGATCAAGGCCGGAGGCACCTTTTCGGCTTCGAGCCCGGCAACGGTTTTGCCATTCATCAGCGCCTCGGTCTGCGCGAAGAAATTGGACAAGAGCTTGACATGATGATCCCCCAGCGGATTGTGGCTGATGGCGGGCGCGATGAAGTCGCAGGGGATCAGGACGGTGCCCTGGTGTATCAACTGGTAGAATGCATGCTGACCATTGGTGCCGGGCTCGCCCCAGACTACCGGACCGGTCGACCAGTCTACCGGTTTCCCGTTGCGGTCCACGCTCTTGCCGTTGCTTTCCATATTGCCCTGCTGAAAATACGCGGCAAACCGGTGCATGTATTGGTCGTACGGCAATATGGCCTCGGTCTGTGAACCGAAGAAGTTGGTGTACCAGAGACCGATCAGGGCCATAGTCACCGGAATATTTTTTTCGAAAGGAGTCGTCCGGAAGTGATTATCGGCCGCGTGCGCCCCCTGGAGCAGTTGTTCGAAATTGTCATAGCCGATGGTCAATACAATGGAAAGACCGATGGCGCTCCATAGCGAATAACGGCCGCCGACCCAGTCCCAGAATTCGAACATATTGGCCTTGTCGATACCGAACCTCACTACTTCCTTCTCATTGGTGGACAATGCCGCAAAATGTTTGGCGACATGCTTCTCGTCTTTGGCGGCCTTCAGGAACCAGTCGCGCGCCGAATGCGCATTGGTCATCGTCTCCTGCGTGGTAAAGGTCTTGGACGCGATGAGGAACAGCGTCTCTTCGGGCGTTACTTTTTTCAACGTCTCGACGATATGCGTGGCGTCGACATTGCTCACGAAGAAGGCCTGTATACCTTCCTTCCAGTACGGACGCAATGCCTCGGTGACCATCACAGGGCCCAGATCGCTGCCGCCGATGCCGATATTGACGATGTATCTGATCTTTTTCCCGGTGTAGCCCTTCCATTCGCCGCTGTGGATCCTCCCCGAGAAATCCTTCATCTGTGCCAGCACCCGCAGCACATCCGGCATAACATCCTTCCCGTCGCTGCAGACAGGCGTCCCGGAAAGATTGCGGAGGGCGGTGTGAAGGACCGATCTGTTCTCCGTCGCATTGATCTTCTCCCCGGTGAACATCGCTTCGATGGCGTCTTTGACCTTGCATTCATCGGCCAGCTGACGAAGCTGGGTCAGCGTCTTTTCGGAAAAAATGTTTTTCGAATAGTCGAAAAGGATATCGTCCAGCCGGAGCGTATACTTGTCGAACCGTTGACTGTCCGCCGCGAATAGCGAACGCATGTGGACGTCTTTCATCTCCTGGTCATGATGTTTTTGCAGTTGCTGCCAGGCTTTCGTTTCCTTTGGAGTGACTTTCGGGAACATGAGAATATAGTTTAATTGAGTTGTTCAATGACCGACACGACCTTATCCACCATCTCAGCGCTGATGTCGAGATGCGTGACGAACCGTATCTGGTTGGCGGAAATGGGGATGGCCAGGATGTCCTTTTCCCTCAGACGCTGCGCCAGCTGTTTGGCGCAGCCGTCTCCTTCCACTTCGAAGATGATGATATTGGTCTCCACCGGCATGATCGAGCGGACGAACTTCTTTTTCTCCAATGCCGAGGCGATACGGCGCGCATGTGCATGATCGTGAGCCAACCGGTCGATATGATTTTCCAGCGCATAAACGCCGGCGGCAGCCATGAAGCCGGCCTGACGCATTCCCCCGCCGAATACTTTTCGGACGCGTCGCGCATGGCGGATAAAAGCCGCCGGACCTATCAGGATGCTGCCGATGGGACAGCCCAGCCCCTTGTTCAGACAGACGGAAATGCTATCGAAAAGACGGCCATAGGCCGGGGCGGACTGGCCGGTGGCTACCAGCGCGTTGAACAGACGGGCGCCGTCGAGATGCAGCTTCAGCTGATTGTCGCTGCATACCTGGCGGATCTTCCCGATCTCTTCCAGGTCATAACAGCTGCCCCCTCCCCTATTACAGGTGTTCTCCAGCGTGACGAGTGAGGTTCGGGCCCGATGTACATCGTCGGGATTGATGACCATCGATACCTGTGCGGCCGTGATTCGGCCAAGATTGCCTTCCAGCGTGCGCGCCTGGCTGCCCGAATTGAAGGCGATGCCGCCTCCCTCATACACATAAACATGCGCGCTTTTCTCGCAAACGACCTCATCGCCGGGTTGTGTGTGACATTTGATCGCTATCTGGTTGGACATCGTTCCGCTGGGACAATAGAGCGCCGCTTCCATCCCGAACATCCGCGCGGCCATGGCTTCCAAAATATTGATCGTAGGGTCCTCTCCAAAAACATCGTCACCGACTTTTGCGCTCATCATGGCATCCAGCATGGCGGGGGTAGGTCGCGTAACGGTATCCGAACGAAGATCGATGGGCATACAGATAGTTTAGGACCGCAATTTAAGGGGAAAAGAGCAGACCCGACTAACAGCGCCACCAACAAAAAAGGAAGCCAGTATGACTCCCTTCTTTATCTTGCATCCCAGGTCCGATGTCCTAAGACAAGGCCTGTTCCTTGATGTGGTTCCCTCTCTCTTTGGCAGCCCTTATCAATGACAACACGCGGGTGCGCACATCATCGCGCAAACCTTCCGTTTCCCGTTCGAATATATCCTTCAACTCGTCCAATTCATCCGCTGTGACGCCTCTCAATTGTCTGAGCTTACGTTTCAAAGAATCTGCCGTATCGGTAATCCGCTGACGGGTTTCTTTCCCCTCTGCCGGAGCGACAAGGATGCCGATCGCAACACCTGCGACAAGGCCTGATAAGGCGCCGATCATAACTTTCTGCATGTTCATACGATAAATTTTAAGTGAACAAATCTTTTTGAACACGGGCTATTTTGAACCTTCCAAGAACAATGCCGAAAAAAGTTAAAGGAACGCTAGAGAATACTCACCACCGACTGGGAAAATTTATCCCCACCCGGAGGCGCGAACGCGGATCAAGTTGCTTATTTGTAATATTTGGTCGCCAGCCAGCTATAGGCATCGAAGCTATGGTGAAGAAAGATCTTGTCGGGGTCATTGGGAAACAGCTGATAATAAGCCGGATCCGGCTCCAGTACGATAGGCACACCGGCCCGTTGATAATTGCTGCCGCCGGCATAGAATGGTTCGCGAAGTCCCGGCAGAGATCGCTTTATCGCTTTAAAAACCTTGTCGCCTAATATCTCCTGCATGGCCTTTTGCGCCTTTCGCGTGTGACGCCCGAGCTTATTGTATTTGCCCCTGATGTAAAGCCTGACGAAAAAAGCCTGTTTTTGCAAGGCTTTGTCGACATGTGTAAAAGGATTCACCGGGTTGAGATCGGTCAGGGTTTGAACGGTGAAGGGGGTCTCCGGCACCCAGTCCGCCGCATTGACCACCGTAAAGGCCCAGCCTCCACGCGTGATGAAATCGAAATCGTAGGCATAAAAGGTATTGCCCGGCTTCGGCGCGGCGCTGCAATAGGTCTTGAAGACGATGTCCTGCGGCAGCTGTCCCTCTTGTTGCAGATAATAAAAATAACTGCGGGTAAGAAATGCCAGCGCACCGCCCTGGCTATGTCCGAAGATAAGGATGGAATGGATGCCACCGGCATAGACCCGGCGCAGCTGCTCCACCATCGTGGGCGCGAGGTAGGCCAGCCCGATCAGCCATCCCGCATGAACCATTGCCTTATCGTCCGCAGACAACCGGTAATCGAATTTCACGCTATCGCTTAGCTGCACAGATCCCGTAGCCGGCACCATGGCCGCATAAAAATTCTCCAGCCAGCTTAGCCTGTCGTTGACAGTACCGCGGATCGAGATCACCGCTATCTGTTTGTCGTCGCGCACCCATAGATCCCAGCGGTTGCGCATGCCAACTTCGGGGCTTTGGTATTGTAACGTATACGGCTGCCCGGCGCCAGCTGACCTGTCGGATGTCAGACGCCCGTGAAAGGCATAGTCCAGCAATTCTCGGTATTCCTTTCCATCGAAGCCGGGATGGAGCGTCGATTGCGGCGCCTCCTGTCCCAACGACATAAGGCAGATGACCAGGGCGATCATCAGTAACGGTGTGGTCCGGCGAAAAAAGATAAACATGCCCGAATGTACGCAATTCCGCGCCCCCCGTGCCGGCCGTAACGGTCTACTCTGTCCGAAGGTTATCGACGGGATTGGCCCTGCCGGCCTTCAGGCTTCGCATCAACACAGTGACCAGCGCAATGCCCAGCAGCCCAAACCCTGCCACGACGAATATCCACCACGACAATGACGTTCGGTAGGCAAAATCCTGTAGCCACCGGTGCATGATCCACCACGCCAACGGACAGGCGATGAGCACGGCCAGCAATACGGGTCGAAGAAAATCCCGCGACAACAACGCCCCGATGGATGCAATGGATGCGCCCAATACCTTGCGGATGCCGATCTCCTTCACCCGCTGGC
>DASYSV010000377.1:0-4731 GCA_036010185.1 Puia sp. | reverse complement strand
GGGTGCGGGTAGGCTGGTCTTTCGGACCGAGCGCCATCATCGGGAAGATGAAGGCCATCATGACGCATATCGGGTCCTGGGCGCCGATGGCGGAGCAGAAAGCGACTGCCGCCTACCTGTTGCAAAAAGGCGCGATCGACGTCTATCTGAAAGGTTTTCGCGCGGCGGTATCGGAACGTCTGCATCGCATACACGATGGATTCGTGGCGTTGAAAAAAGAAGGGTTCAAGGTGGACGTTCTAACTCCCGAAGCCGCCATTTACCTGACGATCAAGATCGATCTGACGGGTCAGAAAACAAACGAGGGAAGGATCCTGCAGGATCAGGCGGCCGTCACTTCTTATCTTCTCGACGAAGCAAAACTGGCCGTTGTACCTTTCTATGCGTTCGGAGCGTCAAAGACCTCTCCGTGGTACCGTCTCAGCGTGGGTACCTGCAAATTGGAAGACGTTCCTGAAATGTTGGGAAAATTGCGTGAGGCGATGAAAAAGCTTTCCTAATTTTTGTTGCAGATGAAAAAGAAGGGTTTCAACTCGCGCTGACGCACGGTGCGTTGGATGCTGTCCCTTTTGTGAAGGATCTTATGCCTGTTGACATCGAACACCTCGTGGGCAATGCAGAATGATTCGAAGGTTTCAAAATGGAACAACAGGTCGTTCAATTGTTCCAATTCACGCTCCATCGATTTTTCATTCATGTGCTCATCTTTCACCAAAACAAGCAGATCCCTGTTACAAGCTTTCATTTCTATTAGATTTTAATAACCAGACATACCTTTTGTGATTCCGCAGCCACATTTCTTGCTGCTGCCCCCGATACCGCGCCCAGAGCTACAGCTAAAGAGTACAATGCTACTAAATATTAGTAACAGAATCAATACTGACTTTGTGGTTCTCATGGTTTAATCTTACTAATTTAACTATTTTGTACGTAAAATAGTATCTACCGTTGCCGACGTCCGGAAAAATTAACAATTCTCAGGGACTACACCCCAGTGTCCTGGTCGCGCCCCTGGATTGGGGCCTGGGTCATGCAACAAGATGTATCCCAGTTATTAAGGAATTATTAAATCAAAGATGTGAAATCGTTGTCGCTGTCAGGGGATCGCAAAAGGCCTTATTACAGACGGAATTCCCATCCCTGACCTACGTAGAACTGCCTGGGTACGACATAAAATTCGACAAAAATCGTGCCTTTACTATTTTTCGGCTGATGTTGTCGATCCCTAAAATCTTGATCCGAATCAAGCGGGAAAATGCTTGGTTAAAGGGTTTTTCGGACCGTCAAAAGCCCGATATGATCATTTCCGATAACCGGTATGGGCTTGTATTTCGGGGCATTTATTGTGTCTTTATTACGCATCAATTGCTGGTCAAAACTCCGTTCGGATCATGGGCCGACCGGCTCCTGCAAAGACTGAATTATCGATTCATCCGCCGGTTCTCGTGTTGCTGGATACCGGATATCGCCGGGCACGGTGGTTTGGCGGGCGAGCTGTCACACCCGGTGCTAATGCCGTCTATACCTCACCGTTATATAGGGTTGTTGTCGCGTTTTGGGGAGGGCCCGCAGGAGGCAAGCGGGAATTATCTGCTGGTATTGCTATCCGGTCCGGAGCCGCAACGTACGCTTCTTGAAAAGATCATCGTGGAGCAGGCGGCCGGATGTCCGCACCCGATGATACTCGTTCGGGGGTTACCGCAAGGCGGGACCCGTCTTAGCGCTCTGCAAGGCATGGTCATTCACGATCATTTACCGGCAGCACAGCTCGAACGGGTGATCCGCGACGCGGCCCTCGTCATCTCACGCCCGGGATATAGTACGTTGATGGATCTGGCGCGGCTGAAGAAAAACGCAGTGCTGGTACCTACGCCCGGGCAGACAGAGCAGGAATATCTGGGACGGCGGATGGCGGCCTTGGGTTGGGCCATTTGTATGGAACAGCGCGGGTTCTCGCTGGTGAAGGCGTTGGGTGCGCGGTGTAGTTTTGCCTCCTTTCAGGAGGAAAAAGACGGCTGTCTGGCTACGGCTATCGGTGAAGCATTACGCTAATCGCGACCCCCTGATTTTGGATAATCGAAGAACCAGTATTGAATAGAGGTATTCAAAAAATCGCTCCAGCTTTCGGCGTTGCTTTTCACGGCGAAGATGGAGCAGGTAGGCATATTGTCGACCTGCATGTTGGTCAGGGTATTGACGAAGGTGGTGATACCCGGGTTATGCGAAAAGACAGCCACTGTCTGATCGCCGTTATCCAAACCGGCGACCAATTCTTTGAAAGTCGCCGGGGACGCATGGTAAAGTTCGGGAACCACTTTGATCTCCTTGTCTTTGCCGCCGAAGGTCTGGTTAAAGGCTTCGGCTGTCTGGAGCGCGCGTTTTGCAGGGCTGGATACGAAACGGTCGATGGTGACACCCATCCTGATCAGACGCTGCGCCATTGCGGGAGCGTCGCGTTTGCCTCTATCGTTCAACGGCCGGTGGATATCGCCTGCATCGGTGTTATCCCAGCTGCTTTTGGCATGCCGTACGACAAGTAAGGTCTTCATATTAAATATCGAATGCCTGCGAATTGATAAAATTGATCAGCGAGACCGTGTTCTTCAATTTCAGCTTCTTGAGAATATTGTGGCGGTGGACTTCGACGGTCTTTAGCGAAATGCTCAGCTCCGACGCGATCTCTTTGGAAGAAAGTCCTCCCTTCAGGGCACGGACGATCTGCATCTCGCGGTCCGAAAGGTTATTGATATCGGGATTCGACTGATCGCTGTTGAGCAGCTGGTCCGACAGGATATTCTTGACTTCCTGGCAAATGTAGACGTGATTGTTGCTGACCTCCGAGATCGCCTCCAGCATTTCCTGGCGCGGCGAATTCTTGGTAACATAGCCTTTGGCGCCCAGCCGGAGCATCTTTTTCGCATAGGCGGGTTGGGAATGCATCGATACGCCGATGATCTTGCTACCGGGGGAATATTTCCGGATCATTTTCAGGACGTCGAAGCCGCTCATCGGGGCCATATTGATATCCAGCAATACTACATCGGGTCTTTTGTCCCTGGCCAGCTCAATGGCGCGTTCGCCATCACCGCATTCGGCCACCACATCGAAATTTTCATTCTTTCCCAATAAAAAACTCCATGTTTCCCGGATCAAGGTATGATCATCGACGATCATAATAGAGACTTTCTTCATAACGCTTGGGTTTTCAAAAATCATTCAAACAACCAGAAGCCGGGGAGACAGGCGAAAGCCTGCGAACGAGTTCCTGCGGGCCGCAGGAGCGAAGTTCTATCCACGGCAGATACCAATCGAGCGAAAGTTAACCAGACAGATCTTTTAAGGGGATGGGCGTTCTTAGCTATATAATATTACAGATTTTCCCTGAGAACCGCAATGCGGATGCAGAATTTTTTAACCGATCCGGCTATTTGTCGGGTCCCTGCGGTCAAACGGTCATCAATAACCCCGGACATTCTTGCCTTCCATGAAATTAATAAAGGCCTTGTTCACCACCCTGTTTCCCCCCGGCGTGGGGTAGTTGCCGGTAAAATACCAGTCACCGGTGTTGGTCGGACATGCCTTGTGCAGCGATTCGATCGTCTGGAAGATCACCTGTACCGGCGTTTGTATGTCCGGAGGGGTTATAAGCTGGGCGATCTTATCGGCTATCTCCTCGGCGGTAAACGGATGATAGACGAGTCGCACGACATTCTCAGTATGCAGTTGCCCCGTGCGGGCCAGTTCCTTGCAACGGTCGTACAGTTCCTGCAGGCAGCGTTCCTTCCCGCGCTCGCGGGTCAGCTGAATCGCGGCGCGGAAGGCGATGAAGTCGCCCAGTTTGCTCATATCGATGCCATAGCAATCCGGGTAACGGATCTGGGGGGCCGAAGATACGACGATGATCTTTTTCGGCTCGAGACGCGCCAGCATCCGGATGATGCTTTCCCGAAGAGTGGTACCCCTGACGATCGAGTCGTCGATGATGACGAGGGTGTCCACTCCTTTGCGGACGGTACCATAAGTGACGTCATAGACGTGCTGGACCATTTCATTGCGGTTGGCGTCCTCCGTTATAAAGGTCCTCATCTTTACATCCTTTATAGCGACCTTCTCCACGCGGATCTTTCGGCTGAGCATTTCCACCAGCCGTTCTTCCCGGATATCGTTACCCCAGGACAGGATGCGCTGGATCTTGATACTTTCCAGGTAGTCGTCCATGCCCTTCCAGAGACCGTAAAAGGCTACTTCCGCCGTATTCGGTATAAAAGAGAAGATGGTATTCTTGAGATCGTGATCGATGGCAGTGAGGATCTGATCGCTGAGGTTATAGCCGAGAGCGATCCGTTCGCGGTAGATCTTCTCGTCGCTGCCACGGGAAAAATAGATGCGTTCGAAACTGCAGGCGCGCCGCTCTTTCGGCTCCAGGATCGTCTCGATCGTGACCGAACCATCGGCCTTCACGATCAGGCCTTTACCGGGCATCAATTCCATCACTTCATTCTCTCCTACATTGAATACCGTTCGGATAGCGGTGCGCTCGCTGGCGGCTACGACGACGTCTTCGGTAATATAGTAATAGGCAGGACGAATGCCATGGGCGTCGCGGAATACGAAGCTGTCTCCATTCCCGAGAAGGCCACCTGCTGTGAACCCTCCGTCGAAAAGCGACACCGCCTTACGCAGCAGGCCTGTCACGTCGAGGCTTCCGGGGGAGGCCTCGTCCGCACTCTC
>DASYSV010000364.1:0-5585 GCA_036010185.1 Puia sp. | reverse complement strand
TTCGGAGAGCAGGAAAATTTGAATAAAGAGCTGGATCGTCAACCCCTGGGGCGGGAATTCGTCATACAGGTGACGGGCGAGGTGGCCGAAAGAGCCAGCAGGAACCCCCAGCTGCCCACCGGGGACATCGAGATCAAGGTCAGCTCCTTTAGGATCCTGAACAAGGCGGCAACTCCTCCTTTTACCATACAGGACGAGACGGACGGCGGCGACGATCTCCGGATGAAATACCGGTTCCTGGACCTGCGCCGGCCGACCGTGAAAAAGAACCTCGAGCTGAGATACGCCGTGAACCGCGCCACGCGGGAATACCTGCACGCCAACGGATTCATGGACCTCGAGACCCCGTTCCTGATCAAATCCACGCCGGAAGGCGCCCGCGATTTCGTCGTACCGTCGCGGATGAATCCGGGGCAGTTCTATGCCCTGCCCCAGTCCCCGCAAACCTTCAAACAGCTGTTGATGGTCAGCGGTTATGACCGGTATTACCAGATCGTACGCTGTTTTCGCGACGAGGATCTTCGTGCAGACCGTCAACCCGAGTTCACCCAGATAGACTGTGAGATGAGCTTTGTCGAACAGGAAGATATCCTGTCCATGTTCGAGGGGATGGTGCGGCATATCTTTAAAGAAGTAAAAGATATCGATTATGCTGGAAAGATAGAAAGGATGACCTGGGAGGAGGCGATGTGGCAATACGGTAATGACAAGCCCGATATCCGGTTCGGGATGAAGCTGTTGAATTTGAAGACAGCCTTTAAGAAGGGAGGAAAAGACGAACTCATCGCCGGCGCAGGTTTCGGCGTCTTCGACAATGCGGAGACCGTTCTCGCCATTGCCGTACCCGGCTGTGCCGAGTATACCCGCAAGCAAACCGACGAGCTAACGGAATGGGTCAAGCGTCCCCAGATCGGGATGCAGGGCCTGGTCTATATCAAATGCAATATGGACGGCAGCTTCAAAAGCAGCGTCGATAAATTCTATCCCGAGCCGAAGCTGAAGGCCATCGCGGAGGCCGCAAACGCGCAACCCGGCGACCTCATCCTCATCCTTGCGGGCCGCGAGGAGAAAACGCGTAAAGCGATCAGTGAGCTGAGGCTCGAAATGGGCCGCCGGCTGGGGCTGCGCAAGCCGGACGAGTTCAAACTTCTCTGGGTCCTCGATTTCCCGCTGTTCGAATATGCCGAGGACGAGAATCGCTGGGTAGCCCGTCACCACCCTTTCACCTCGCCGAAACCGGACCACATTTCCGTCATGATCAACAACAACCCGGTCATCGAAAATGCGGAGAAATATCTCGAGCATCCCTACAATAATATCAAGGCCAACGCCTACGACATGGTGCTCAACGGGAACGAGATCGGCGGCGGGTCGATCCGGATCTATCAGCGTGAGCTGCAGGAGAAGATGTTCGCCGCGCTGGGTATGTCGTCCGAAGAGGCGCTGCATAAATTCGGCTTCCTGCTGGGCGCATTCGAATACGGAGCACCGCCGCACGGAGGCATCGCCTTCGGTTTCGACCGTCTGTGCGCCATCCTGGGTGGCAGCGAGAGCATACGCGATTTTATCGCTTTCCCTAAAAATAACAGCGGCCGTGACGTGATGTTGGATGCGCCCGGCCCTATCGATGAACCGCAGCTCAACGAGCTGTCGATCCAACTGAATGTCAGGAGAGATAGTCTATGAGAAATACTTTGATCATTGCGCGAATACTGACGTGGTTCAACATGATCTTCTGGACCGGATTGCTGGGGCTGATGTTGCTGTCGGCGCTGGCCCTACAGTTGTATCCCGCGTTGGCGGGCGTGTTCCTGCTCTGCTCCATACCGCTGAACAACTATGCCGCGCTTCAGCTGCACAAGGCCATCCGATACCCCAATGTCAAATTGAGCCATCATACGCCTACGGGCATCCGCTTTGTCGGACTGGTTGCGCTATTCTTCGGCATCTATACCGTCATCAACGCCTACGTTTTCCTCACCGATCCGAAGACCCCGCTGCAGATCATCAAGCAAGGCATGCCCGAAATGAAAAAATTACCCGATGCCCAGCTGATCGGGGTGTTGCATCTGCTGGGCGTGGGATCGCTGGTCGTGGGATTGGCTGTCATCGTGAATGTGGTGCTGAATACCCGTCTGTTGCGGTGGTACTATCGGATCAGGAGCGATAAATCCTGATCGCGCGGCTCATTTGCCCGCCCGACGCGCCCTGAGCCAGGAGAACAGGCCCAGGAGTAAAAGAAGCCCGGCTCCGATAAATAACACCCTTTCCACCGGCCCTATGGGGCGCCCCTTCCCGTCTTTGACCATTTCCTGGCAGTCCATGATATAGGCATAGATCCCCGGATAATGGGGGTTCAGCCGCTGCACCGCCAGGAATTCCGTGAGCGCGGCGCTGTACCGGCGCTGGCCATAACTGCTGAGAGCGCTGGTGAAATGAAGGGTCGCCGTGCCCGGCTCGGGATCGATACCCGCGCTGTCGACATATTCATCGAGGATGGTCACGGGTACCGCGAAGTTCAATCCGGCCGCCAGACCCCCTGTATTTTCGATGGAACCGAATGTTGTCAGACCCACCACCTCTCCTTTCTCATTGCATACGGGTCCCCCGCTGCTGCCATGGTTGATATTGGCATCCATCTGGATCACCGGCCAGTCTCCCACCGACTGTTTGATCGCGCTGACGATACCCGTGGTCAGGGTTGGTTCGATAGCCGAGGCCGCCGATACAAAGTCATTATTGGTAACCGGTCCCGGATAGCCGTATACATAAAGCTGCTCGCCCACCTGCGGCATGGCGGGTCCTGCGAGCCTGAGGACGGGCAAATTCCCACCGTCCTCGATCTTGAGGATCGCGATATCTTTGCCTGGCATCGGCTGTCCCTTGACGATGACATCCGCCACTTTCTTGACCGTGTCGGATTGGCGGTAGGCGTCATCGCTCCGGTAGACCACATAAATGTTCTTTTTCAGGTCGTACAGGACGATGGTGAACAGACGGGAATACACCGAAGCGTAGGTATTGTAGAGCAGCGTGCGCTGCTGTTCGGTAAAATGCGTTGCCCAGGAATTCTCCAGTGCGGCGATGCTTGCTTCGGTGATCTGGCGGAAAGCGGCCAGGATAAACTGTCTACGGATAAAAGCGTCCTCGCGGTCGATGAGGTGACAATTGGTAGCGACATAACCGTCGGCGGTGATAAAGAAACCGGTACCTATGGAGGTGATCTGCTCGGGCTGTTTGATATATTCGAAGGTCGACCGGAAAAAGCGGGATGGGCGGTTACTCATCTCCCTGAGCATGATATCCAGCTTTTGCTCGGGGCTGACGCCTCCGCCATGGTCCAGCTTTTGAATCGAGTCCAGCAAGGCGTTGAAGGACCGGTCATCCATCGTCATCCTGTTGACATAGACGTTGGCGGTATATTCGGTGCGGATCATGACGACGCCCGGTCGGTTGAGCGCATAATTCTGAACCCCGGAGAGAACAGGATCCCGGCCGCTGGCGAGGCAGTAGATGTTCGCCAGCAGGAGACAGGTTACAAGGGTAGTCAACCGGCGTATGGATACTGGATTCCCCGCCATCATGGTGCTATTTTACCTCCTCTTCCTTTAAACAGGAAAAAGGATAAGATGTTGTACTATTGTTATTTAAAATTTAATATGTCGTCTTCACAAGCGCCTCTTGCCGAGCGGCTACGGCCGCAAACGCTGGATCAGCTGGTCGGTCAGCAGCACCTCACCGGTAAAGGTAGTGTATTGCGGACCGCCATCGGGCACGGAAAGCCCCCCTCGATGATACTTTGGGGGCCCCCGGGGACAGGCAAGACCACCATCGCGGGGATCATCGCGGGAACCCTTAAGGTGCCCTTCTATACCCTTAGCGCTATTTCCGCCGGCGTAAAGGAGGTCCGGGAAGTCATCGCGGAGGCAAAGGATAAGTCCAGGGCCATTCTTTTTATCGATGAGATACACCGATTCAACAAAGGACAGCAGGACGCGTTGCTGGGCGCCGTAGAAAAGGGCATCGTGACGCTGATCGGCGCGACCACGGAAAACCCGTCTTTCGAAGTGAACAGCGCCTTGCTCAGCCGCTGCCAGGTGTATGTGCTGAAGCCGCTGAGTGAAGAGGATCTCGGGCGATTGCTGGAGAATGCGCTGCGGGACGACGAATGGCTCCGCAGCCTGGATATTCGGCTAAAAGAAACCAAAGCCCTTATCACCCTCTCCGGCGGCGACGCCCGCAAGCTGCTCAACCTCCTGGAAGTAGTGGCCGACGCAGCAGGAAAGGGGGCAACCGTCACCGACGACCTCGTCATGGAGATCGCGCAGCAACGGATCGCGCTTTACGATAAAAAAGGCGAGCAGCACTACGACATCATATCGGCTTTCATCAAATGCATCCGCGGCAGCGATCCTAACGCCGCCGTATATTGGCTGGCCCGGATGATCGAAGGCGGCGAAGACGTGAAATTCATCGCCCGCAGGATGCTGATACTCGCCAGCGAGGACATCGGTAACGCCAATCCTAACGCGCTGCTTCTCGCCAATGCCTGCTTCGAGGCGGTGAATAAGATAGGGTACCCGGAATCGAATCTCATCCTTTCTCAATGCGCCATCTATCTCGCCTCCTCGCCCAAAAGCAATTCGGCCACCGTCGCCATCGGGGCGGCGCAGCAGGCGGTCCGGTCGAAAGGCGATCTGTCCGTACCGCTGCATATCCGTAATGCCCCCACGCAATTGATGAAGAAGATGGATTACGGCAAGGGTTACGAATATAGCCATAATTACGAGCGCAATTTCTCGGCGCAGGAATATCTGCCGAATGAGCTGGCCGGCACCAAATTCTATGAGCCGGGCCAGAATGCGCGCGAAGAAGAGTTAAGAAAATTCCTGAAGAGCCTGTGGGGCGATAAATACGGTTATTGATATACGATATGACAACCTGGACCTTGAAAGAATTCGATCAGCTCACTCCGCATGAATTGTATGCGGTGTTGCGGTTGCGCAGTGAAGTATTCGTCGTAGAACAGAACTGCGTTTTCCTGGATATGGATGATAAGGATCAATACTGTCATCATTTGCTGGGATGGCGGGGTGAACGGCTCGTGGGATATTCACGAATCGTTCCCGCGGGAATCTCCTATGCGGAATCTTCGATAGGCAGGATCGTAACTTCCCCTGCCGCGAGACGCCGCGGCGTCGGACGCGAGCTGATGGTGCAAAGTATCGACACGTTGTATTCGCTATATGGAAAGACAGATATCCGCATCGGCGCCCAATACTATCTGTTACGCTTCTACGAATCTTTCGGCTTTGTCCAAAAAGGGGAAATCTATCTCGAAGATGGAATCGAACATATCGAAATGTTGCTGACAGCCACATAATAAACGGGTTATCTCTCCGGTTGTCCTTTGTGGATAAAATTGTTCAAGGAAAATACACGATTTAACAGCGCTTTGCCGTTTCTTACGGGAAGCCCTTCTTTCAATTTCTATTGAAGCAAGGAATCCAAACCATCGGAAAACTAAATCTAATATCAATGAAAAAGTGTTTACACTCCTTTACACGGAAGTGTTTATTCATGTT
>DASYSV010000326.1:0-10372 GCA_036010185.1 Puia sp. | reverse complement strand
CCGGAACGCTACCGCGTTCCCTGAGATGTCCATTTTAGAATAAAATAAAGTATAAAAAATCCGCAAAACAGCAGGAAACAATAGAATGCCGACTGGGGATCCGAGATGGCGATGCTCGTCGTAACGGACAGGTAGGCCAGGACGAAAAATCCCGTTATCCAGGGATAGCCTTTCATTTTATAGATCTCACGGTCTTCCCCCATGCGCCTGCGGCGCAGTACGAAAAGCGTGGAGGCGGAAAAGGCGAAGGCGATGCTATCCATGAAGATCGTCCAGTTGATGATCTTTTCGACCTGCGTACTGAACAGCAGGGTAAGGATGATGGTCGCGCAAAATGTGGTCAGCGACCAGATAATGACCTCATGCCGGGCCGTCCTTTTTCCAAACACCGCCGGAAGGATCCCCTCTCCGCTCATGGCGAACATCACCCGCGGATTGCTCATGATCGAGACGTTGACATAGGCGAGGACCGAAATGAATATCAGACACCGGAGGATGGCGTCTCCCGCGGGGCCGAAAAGATGTCCCATGAGCAGCGCCCCGATGGAATTGGCAGTCTTAAGAGATTGAAAGCCGATCACCTCCGTATAAACGAAATTAAGTGACAGATAAAGGGAAATGATGATGGCGATGCCGATCCCGATGCCGCGGGGAATGATCGAACCCGGGTTACGTATCTCACCGCCGAAATTGATGGTCTGCTGATAGCCGCCATAACTAAAACTAACGGCTACCAGTGCGAAGCCCAGTGCCCGGAAGAAACCGAGTGGGTGTTCCGGGGCAGCCATCCGGGCGGATGTGGCTGCCGGCAGCGGATGGCTGCCGAACAGGGATGCCAGCAATAAAAAAATGAGCAGGATCTTGATCAGCGTCAGCGTATTTTGCACGCGGCTGCTCATGCGCAAACCGAGGAGGTTGATGATGTAAAGTAATGCTACCGCGACCGCGGTTACCCCTCCCCGAAAAATCGCGGGTGTGGGCCCTGCGGGATAAAAGAAACGCCCGATATATTCCGCTCCGACGACGGCGACAAAGGCGGTGGAACCCGCGTTGGATACCAGTTCGATACAGTTGATCGAAAACGCCAGCGAAGGATGATAGGCCAGCGAGAATATCTTATAATAACCCCCGGTCACTGGATACCGTGAGCCTATCTCCGCGTAGGTAAGAGCGCCGCACAGCGCGATAATACCGCCGAGGCCCCAGGCGAGAAAAAAGATGGACGGCGTGCCGGCTCTGTTCGCGGCTACTACCGGGGTACTGAAAATTCCCATGCCGATGACCAGGCTGACTACGATCATGCTGAGATCGAATAGGTTCAGCTGCTTTTTGCTCATGAATGGAAGATATTGAATTTCGCCAAAAAATTGGCAAAAAGTAATTTTTTGCGAAATTGACCGCTAATGTCTTTGAACCGGACTCGGTCCGGTTTGGTATTTACAGTACTTTTGATAAGATAAATACCCCGGATGAAAAAAAACCATCTACTGCTGTTGATGGCCTGCGGCCATACATTATTTTCGTTTGGCCAGCAGCATCATCCATCCGACGTCCTCGCCGATTCGTCCGATACACGGCCTTTGAACGAGGTCGTGATCAAGGCCTACGAGCAAAACCGGAAGCTGGCCGATGTCGGCGCTCCCGTAAATATCGTCAACAAAACATCCCTGGACCGATTTGCCAACACCAGCATTTTACCGGCGATGAATTCCAACCCCGGCGTACGCATGGAAGAGCGCTCACCCGGCAGTTACCGGCTGAACATCCGCGGGAGCTCGCTGCGTTCACCTTTCGGCGTTAGGGATATCAAGATATATTGGAACGAAATTCCGCTCACGGATCCCGGCGGTAACACCTATCTGAATGAACTGGGTTTTTACAATTTCCAGTCGCTGGAGATCATCAAGGGGACGGCGGGCAGTCTGTATGGCGCCGGTATCGGTGGCGCCGTGCTCATCCGGAGCCAGCCGGCGGTGTGGGACGCAGGCGTCAGGGCAGACTATACGAGAGGCAGCTATAATACCAACAATTCGAATATCGATGTCCGTTCCGGCGATGCGGACCATCGCAATATCTTCGCGTATTCGCATCAGACCAGCGACGGCTACCGCCAGCAGACGCAGATGAGAAGGGACGTTGGTTCATGGGAGACGCAGATCAAAGCCTCCGACAAACAAACGATCCATGCTTATGTGTTGTATAGCGACCTCTATTACCAGACGCCCGGCGGTCTGAACCATACGGAATACAACAAAGACCCCCGGATGGCGCGTCCTCCCGTAGGAGGACAGCCCGGGGCCGTGCAGGCGCAGGCGGCCATTTTCCAGAAGAACTTTACGGCCGGATTTGCCAATGATCACCAATTCAGCGAACACTGGCAGAACGTAACATCCGTCTACGGAGCCTATACCGATTTTACCAACCCGGGCATCCGGGTATATGAATACCGGCAGGAGCCGCATTTCGGCGGAAGAACGGTCTTCCAGTACAAGACGACGTTGGGGATCGGCGCATTCCAGCTGAATGCGGGCGCCGAAGGACAGAGAGGGTTCTTCGAGACACGTGATTACGCCAACAGATCGGGCGTCGAAGATACATTGCAGACGGATGACCGGCTAAGCAACTGGACATGGATGGTCTTCGCGCAGGGCGATCTGCGACTACATGGCGGATGGACGTTGACGGCAGGTGCGAGCTTCAATGAGAATGCAGTCAATATTACCCGGGTATCGGTAGTGCCTCCCGTGACTCACCCGGTGCGTTTCGATAATAAGCTGGCCCCGCGGATCTCCTTGTTAAAAAAGATCACCGCGGACCTGTCGGTCTATGCCAGCGCGGCACGCGGGTTCTCTACACCGACCGTACAAGAGCTGGAAAAAAGCAATGGCGTGGTGGGTCCGCCGCTGCAACCGGAAGATGGCATCGATTATGAGCTCGGGTTACGTGGTAGCCTGCTGAAGGGGCGGCTGTTCTACGACATCGACGCCTTCGTCTTCCATATCCGGAATGCGATCGTCCAGCGCATAGATTCTTTCGGTGTCGGCTATTCGGTGAATGCCGGCGGAACGGATCAGCGGGGTCTCGAGAGCCTGGTTTCCTACAGGATCATCGATGAACCCGGAAGCTTTTTCAACCTGCTGCGTGTTTTTATCAGCGACACCTGGCATGATTTCCATTACAGCAGCTTCATGCAGGATACGAACAATTATTCTCATCACCGTCTCCCGAGCGTGCCGCCACAACTGGTCGTCATGGGGCTGGACATTGCGTCGAGACTCGGGGTGTATGCGAATCTCACGTACACCTATTCGGACCATGTCGCACTCAACGACGCAAATACGGCCTGGGCCGGATCTTACAACCTGATGGGGGGACGCATCGGCTACCGGTTGACGGCGGGGGGAAGATTCCGGCTGAATGCATATACCGGTATCGACAATGCGTTCAATGTCAAATACAGTCTCGGTAACGATTTCAATGCAGCGGCAGGGAGATATTACAATGTCTCACCGGGCAGGAACTATTTTGCGGGAGTCTCTCTCGATTATGGGGTGAAAAGATAACCGAGCCGCTCGCGTTGTCCGGCGGCAATAAAATAATTGTTCTGGGTTATCGCGTCGCCTTCTCCAAAGACATCGATCTCATGCCATGTGTCCTTATCAAGGCGATATGCCCGATATCCCAACGGCTCCAGGAGATGGTAGAGCTTTAATCGCTGTTCACCCTCGAAAAATTCGCATAACAGGATGGGGCGGTGGGTCGTGATGGTATGCATCATGGACGATAATACGGAAAATTCAAGGCCTTCCACATCGATCTTTAGAAAATCAAGCCGTTTCAGGTCCCCGAACAGCGAATCGCCCTGGTGATTTTCAACCCTTTCGGTATCGACATACCGGAGACCCGGCTGCGAATCCATAACCCTGGCATAGGCGAATTTCTTGGCCCGCCCGATCTCGGGGATGCCCATTTCGACATAATCCCCGTTGCCGCCCAGGGCCACCCGGTAGAGCGTAACATTGTCTGCCTTATATTTTCGCAGCAATCGTTCCAGTACCCGGTTGAATTTACTCATGGGTTCGACCGCAAAGACCTTTCCTTCGGGACCCGTCAGCCTCGAGAGCTCGATCGTGAAATATCCGAGGTGCGCGCCGATATCCAGGCAGGCATCTCCTTTCCGGATATATCGCTTGAGGAACAGGATGTCATCGTATTCTTTACCCAAAAATCCCATCCGGCAAAGGACCTGGAAAGTATTGGATAAAAGGAAAAGATATCTTTTTTCACCCAAAATGGACAGCAGTAGTTGCTTTATCTTCATGTTACCTCCTTCCGCCAGGGTTACCGGCAGCGATGCCGCCGGTTTATTTTATGATCCGGATGGCCGTCTGATAAAAATTGTTCACCGATCCGATCACTTCGTACTTTATATAATAAGCTTTGATAAAATCGCTCCACGCGGCGAATTCATGGTTGGGGATGTTAAACTCGTCGAAAAGAACGATGTCGCCGTTGCGAAGGAATGGCGCCATCATCGTCAGCGCGAACAGCGTGGAAGAATAGAGATCCGCATCCATGTGGAGTACGCGGGTCGTGTCGGGCGTATCTTTGGAGTTGCGGTAATTGTCGAGGAATTTGTAGAGCGTATCCTGGAACAACCCCTTGATAAAGGTTCCTCGCTCGTCTTCCAAAAAGGGGATGTCGAAACTGAATGCCCCTTTCTTAAAGAAATGCCAGTCTTCGGGCAGACCTTCGAAGGTGTCGAATCCAAAAAACCGGGAATCGGGATGGTGATTGGCCTTTACCCACCACATAAACGAAGTGCCGCCGGCTACCCCGAATTCCAGGTAATGGATGGGCCTATCTGCGAGACCCTGGCTTTTGATCACGGATTCATGCAGATTGATCCGCCGGGTATACTTGCGCAACGGAGTATAAAAGTCCGAATTCGTGGTCGTCCGGCTCATTTTATTCACCCAGGATGACAGCATCGAGAAATTATACAGAAACCGAAAAAAAAAGCGGAATGGAGCGAAAAGAATTCCTACCCTCGAAACCAACAACAGATCCTTGATAAATGAATTAGCTTTTCGGACTAAGCTCATATTAAATAATAAATTTTCCAAATATAAGGGGCTTAAAGATAGACCTAAAAACGCTATAGTCGCAGAGATATTTTTTCTACTTTAGCGTCGTCCTATCCTTGCGATTGCTGGTATTGTAACCTTTTCCAGCTGTCAGAAAAACTCGCTCCTCCATTCCCTCCCGCTCCAACCGTGAATGCGGGTCCTTCACAGACCATCACTTTACCGGTAGATTCGGTCCGGCTCAGCGGCAGCGCACACGACTCCGTCAGCAGGATCACGGGCTTTATCTGGAGCCAGTTATCCGGTCGAATCCCGCCGCGAATAACCGTACTCCCGAGCTGATGGCGGAATGCTGGACCATTAACGGTGTCCTGCTTTACGGCCGGTCGCTTTTTAAATTCAACATGAGTCCGATACCGGCGGGCGCCATCATCAATTCGGCGAAGCTGGTGCTGTTCTCGGATACGTTGCCGGATAACGGCGACCTCATTCATGCCAACTATGGCACCACCAATGATTTCTGGATCCAGCGGGTGGCTGGCGCCTGGGATCAGAATACCAACTTCAATACGCTGCCTTCGCTGGACACGGCCGGAGAGGTACACGTACCGCAGACCAGCCAGCCTTTCCTCAATCTGAATCTCGACGTTACGACCATGGTGAACAATATGGCCACGAATGGCAATAACGGTTTTGAGATGAAGCTCAATACCGAACAGCTCTACAATTCGAGGATATTCTGCTCATCGCTTTATTCCGACACGACGCGGCGGCCTTATTTGTCCGTCACCTATACCGTCCATCCATAGATGGATGAAAAAGATTGAAAATGACGGCCCCGTGGGGCCGTCATTTTTTTTGTAGTTTTGGTCCCCATGTTTCGCTTCCTTTTCATTTTAGTGTTATTATTCCCGGCCGGTTGCCGGCAACCGTCAACAGCGAAACCGGCGGACCGTCCTGTCGGGGTCGTCGATACCATTCATTATGCGCATGGGTTCTTTATCGTCAGGTACCCGGGGTACAGGGATGTCGGGATCATCGATCGAAGGGCCGGCCGGGCCGATACGCTGCATTTTTTACTGGTGGAGCAGGGAGTGGCGCCGCCCGCGGACAGAAGCGGCTTACCGGTGATCGTCACCCCGGTGAAAAGCATGGTTGTCCTTTCCTCGATGCATGTCGCCATGGCGGAATTTGCTGGCGTCGCCGACCGCATAACGGGTCTCGGCAGTATCCAATATGTCTACTCCCCCATCGTCCGCGCGGGTATCCGGGCGGGAAAGGTGAAACAAGTGGGGATCGATGCGGGGATCAACAATGAAGCGGTGATCTCGCTTCATCCCGATCTTGTGCTCACGATGAGTAATCCCCAGGCCGGGGCCGGGGCTTACAAGACCCTCGCCGATGCCGGGATACCCGTCATTCCTGATGCAGACTGGCTGGAGACGTCGCCGCTCGGGCGTGCCGAATGGGTCAGGCTGTGGGGTGCGCTGGTGGATAAGGACGCGATGGTGAATAAGAAATTCGATAGCCTGGTGCAGTCGTATCAGCGTCTGGCAGCCATCGGGAGCCAAGCCAGCCCGAAGCCAACCGTTATTACGGACATGCCCTTCAAAGGGACCTGGTATGTACCCGCAGGAGAAAGTTTCATGGCGCAATTCCTGAGAGATGCGGGCGCCGATTATCACTGGTCGGACACCAAAGGAACGGGCAGCCTGCCCCTATCATTCGAAGCCGTCGCGCCGATTGCGCTGAAAGCAGATTTTTGGCTGAACCAGGGTCTGGTCGATTCCAGGGCGGATGTCGGCGCGAAAGACAGCCGGTTTGCCAGTTTCAAATCCTTTCAGACCGGAAACCTATATAATTACAACCGGCGTATCAATGACCTTGGGTCGAACGATTACTGGGAATCGGGTTCTATGCATCCCGATCTGATCCTGGCCGATCTGATACGGATCTTGCATCCGGGTCTGCTGCCACAAGACAGTTTATATTGTTATAAACAACTGAAATGAACTGTTCTATACGGAAATTGTCGCTTACGGGTTTGCTGCTTTTGCTGGTGCTGGCCTGTGTGCTGGACATCTCGGCGGGTGCAGTACGTATACCCCTTCACGATATCTTCCGGATACTTTTTTCCCGGGCCCCGGCGGCCGATGCCTCCTGGAGCTTTATCGTAGATAAGATCAGGCTGCCAAAGGCCATTACCGCCATCCTTGCGGGTTGCGGGCTCTCGGTGGGCGGTCTTCAGATGCAGACCCTCTTCCGCAACCCGTTGGCCGACCCCGGTGTTCTGGGGATCACCGCTGGCGCTTCGCTCGGTGTAGCGGCCGTCATGCTCACGGGCGGCAGCATGACTACCATCTATGCCATAAAGGAGCTGGGGCCGTCCGGAAGCTGGCTGATCGCCTGCGCCGCCTGTGTGGGCGCCGGGATGGCGATGTTGCTGGTGCTTGTCCTTTCGGGCAGACTGAGGGACAATGTCATGATGCTCATCATCGGGCTCATGATCGGTAGCGTCACGCTGGCGCTGATCAGCATCTGGCAATATTTCAGCAACCCCGACGAAGTAAAAGACTACCTGTTATGGACCTTCGGCTCGCTGGGCGGAGTGACGGGAAAACAGCTGTCGATCCTGGGGCTGATAGTCGGGGTGGGGCTCATCGCCGCCTGGCTTTCTTCCAAGATGCTGGACGCGTTGCTGCTGGGTGAAAACTATGCCAGAAGTATGGGACTCACGGTCCGGCGCGCGCGTACGATCATCGTCTGCACAACCAGTCTCCTGGCAGGTGTCATTACCGCCTTCTGCGGCCCGATCGGATTTATCGGCATCGCCGTGCCGCACCTGGCGAGGCTGTGCTTCAACACCTCCAGCCATCGCATCCTGATCCCCGCCTGTTGCCTGATCGGCGCCATTTTGCTGTTGCTGTGCGACTGTATCTCTCAGTGGCCGGGAACGCAGGCGGTGCTGCCTATCAATATCATTACTTCGCTGGTGGGCGCGCCGCTGGTGATCCTCCTGCTGGTGCGGAGACGGAACCTTTCCATAAACGCTTACCGATGAGCAGTCCATTGCTATACGCGAAGAACCTTTCGACAGGGTACCATAGCGGAGGACGGAAGATCGTCGTCTCTGCCGGACTGCCCGAGCTGGAGATAGACCGCGGGAGAATGATCTGTCTGCTGGGGGCTAACGGCTCGGGAAAATCGACCCTGCTAAGGACGCTTGCCGGGCTCCAGCCGGCGCTGGGGGGAACGGTTGCAGTAGGGGGCGCCACCCACCTCTCCCCCGCAGACCTGGCGCGAAGGATAAGTCTCGTCCTGACGGATCGGGTCGTGGGTACTAACCTCGACGTGTATTCGCTGGTTGTGCTGGGGAGATATCCCTGGTCGGGATGGTTGGGCGGACTCGATGCCGCCGACCGGTCGGCCGTCGGGCGGGCCATGGATGCAGCGGGCATCATGGATCTTCAGCACCGGAAGGTGCATACGCTTTCAGACGGAGAAAGCCAAAAGGTGATGCTGGCAAGGGCGTTGGCCCAGGATACTCCGTTGCTGATGCTGGATGAGCCCACCGCGCATTTAGACCTGCCGAGCCGTATCCGGCTGATGCGTCTGTTGCATACGCTGACCCGCGAAATGAATAAGGGTATCCTGCTATCCACGCATGAGCTGGACCTGGCATTGCAGGTCGCCGATGAATTATGGCTGTTGCAGAGCGGCGGCGTCCTGCATAAGGGCGCACCGGAGGATATGGTTCTCGAGGGAGCTTTTGAAGCGGCGTTTGCGGGCGAGGATGTCGTGTTCGATAGGGCGACTGGGGTGTTTCGCATACATCCCGAGGGGGGACCGGCCATAAGACTGGAGGGCGACGGCACACTCGCTTTCTGGACGCGCAGGGCGCTACAAAGAGAAGGATTCACTGTCATAAGAGAAGAGACAGCGGATCGCGTGGTCCGCATCATCGAAGAAAAAAGTGCGCCGCGATGGGTGCTGGAGACTGCGGGCGCCAGCCGGTCCTATACTTCCATCGGCGCACTGCTGCGCGAGCTTAAATAAAATACACTACCTTTACCGCGATCATGGTTGACGCCTCGCGTCATTAAAAGGGAAGACCGGTGTAAATCCGGCGCTATCCCCGTAGCTGTAAATGCTGCCTGTCGCCATTCCGGCGGCGGCAATCACCGGCATCCTCCATAACCACTGTCCGCAAACGCGGATGGGAAGGTGAGCCGGTGAAGCATAAGCCAGAAGACCTGCCTGATCTATTATCAACATTCAAGGCTTTCGGGTGAAAAGCGAGAATGGGAAGGCCATTCTCAAAGCCTCCCCTCTCTCAAAAATCAGCAAGCCGCCAAACAAAATTATCGGACATGAACAGGAAAAAATGGTTCCTCTTAATGCTGCTGGCTGGCGGCCAGACGGCATTCGCACAAAATTCAGGAGACACTACCAACAGTCGGCAACTGGATGAAGTAGTCGTAACGGCTACCAAGTACCCCGTGAAACAATCGCTGACAGGCAAAGTACTGGATGTGATCACGCGCGATCAGCTCGACAGGAATGAGGGGCGCCCCCTTACGGAGATCCTCAACGAACAGGCGGGGGTGGTCATCATCGGCGCACAGAATACTTTAGGGTCGGAGCAGGATGTCTTCATGCAAGGCGGGCATTCGGGAACGACACTGATCCTCATCGACGGCGTCCCTGCCTACGATCCATCGGGCATCACGACCAATTTCGATCTCAATCTGATGAATACCGACGAGATCGAGAGGGTAGAGATCCTCAAGGGAAGCCAGTCCACGCTGTATGGCAGCGATGCAATGGCCGGCGTCATCAACATCATCACCAAAAAAGGTAACGGGAAGCCGTTCAACGCCGCTCTCAACACATCGTTCGGAAGCTATAATACCTTCAGGGGATCGGCGGGCGTCGATGGCAGGATCGGCTCGACGGCCTATAACGTACAGTATACAAAATTGCGAAGCGACGGGATGTCGGATGCCTATGACTCCTCCGGCAAAGGCAATTTCGACAAGGACGGTTTCAACGAGGACGTCGTCATGGTAAATGTCAACCAGCAGGTGAGCGACGTTCTCCAGCTGCGGGGCAATTTCCAATACAGCCGGTATAGCCATGGACTGGACGCGGGCGGATATACCGACGATCCGAATTATAACACCGGCAGCAGGAACACACAGGCCGGTATCGGCGCCGACTACAAGCTGGGAACGGCCATGCTCCATTTCAATTACAATTACAATACGGTGACCAGGAATTACCTG
>DASYSV010000295.1:0-2614 GCA_036010185.1 Puia sp. | reverse complement strand
GGGCCGCGGTTGGCTGCATTTGCTGGCTATCCGCTTTTGCTTTTTGTCCCTTCGGTTTGTTGATAAAGAATGAAATTTCGGCCCCCCGTCTCCTGTTTTCGGCTTCGTATAGACCATCCACACTCCATTCATAACCGGTAGCCGATCTGAACTGAGCCTGATATGCGTCCGGCGCCGGGAAAACCGTGATAGTGTTGGTGATGGCATTCCCTTTACCCGCCGCCATCTTCCTGAATGGACGGATATCGTCGAATACCCATAGCGAACGTCCGAATGTCGCGACTACTAAATCGGCCTCTCTGTCCTGGATGGCCAGATCATATGTAGAAACAGAAGGATAACCATTTTTCCATTGCTGAAAGGTCGATCCGTCATCAAAACTTATCCATAGGCCGTTTTCGGTCCCGACAAAGACAAGATTCGGCTCTACCGGGTCCTGGATCATACAAAGCGCATAACCCCTTACTTTGTTTTCATCGACCATCTTCTTCCAGGTCTTGCCATAATCGGTGGTACGGAATATATAAGGTTTGAAATCGCCACGGCGATAATCGTTAGCTACGACGAATGCCTCGCCTGCATTATAACGGGATGCCGTTATCTGGGGTATCCAGCAACCCGATGGCATACCCGGGATCTTTCCGCGGAAGTTTTCCCATGTCTTACCGCCGTCTCTTGTCAATTGCACATTACCATCGTCCGTTCCTACCCAAATAGTCCCTTGCTGTTTGGCCGAGGGAGAAATAGTAATGATCGTGCAATGCGTTTCCGCGCCGGTAATGTCCAGTGTCAGCCCGCCGGTGTTCTGAAATGCTTTGATCTCCGTCGTATCGTTGGTGGTCAGATCGGGAGAGATGGTCTCCCAGCTTACCCCTTTATTCAGGCTCTTATGCAAGAACTGGCTGCCGAAATAGATCGTCTTTTTATCGAACGGGTCCTGCGCCATTGCCGTATTCCAGTTGAATCGCAGCATCAGTTTCGGATCCAGGGAAGGCGGTTTTATAAACCAGCTCTCTCCCGTCACCCAGTTGCGACGTTCGGCATTTCCGCCCTGGCTTTCACTGTATACCCAGTTGGCATCCTCGGCATCCGGCATTACCTCGAAGCCATCCCCGCCGCCGATGTTATCCCAATAATCGTTCCTGATGCCGCCGGATATCCAGGTATAGGCGGGACCGTGCCAGCATCCGTTATCCTGCATGCCGCCCATGACATGATACGGCATTTCATTGTCGGTATTGATATGATAGAATTGACCGACAGGGATCTTGTCGTCGAAGGACCAGTTCCTGCCCCGATCGTGCGTGATACCGATGCCGCCGTCGTTACCTTCTATCATAAAGCTTCCATTCCCCGGATCTATCCACCAGGCATGATGATCCGGATGTATGCCCGAATAAGGGATCAATGTGGCGAACGACTTACCGCCGTCTTCACTTACCTCCACCTGGTCGTGGATATTGTAGATCCGGTTTTCATTTTGCGGGTCTACGCGTATGTCCTGAAAATAGAAAGGCCGATTCGTTACGACCCTTGGGTCGTTGGTAACAAGCTGCCACCTGGCGCCGCCGTCATCGCTTTTATATAACCCGTTTTTCGTCGCCTCCACCATCGCATACACGCGGCTTGGCTGGTTTCTGGCAAACGCCAGCCCGATCTTCCCGTATTGGCCCTCGGGCAAACCGTCGTCCTTGCCCAGTTTTTTCCAATTCTTACCGCCATCGATGGTCAGATACAATCCGCTGCCGGGCCCCCCGCTTTTAAAATCCCATGGCGTACGGTGATGTTGCCACATGCTCGCGAGCAGACGATTAGGATTGGAAGGGTCCATGACCAGATCGGAGCAGCCGGAGGTGTCATTGGTATACAAAATTTTTGTCCAGGTATCGCCGCCATCCGTCGTTTTAAAGACCCCTCTTTCCGGATGTATGCCATAAGGGTTTCCGATGGCGGCTACATAGACGGTATTGGGATTCACGGGGTCAACGATGATACGGTGGATGTTCCTTGTATTTTCCAACCCCATCCGCTTCCATGTTTTGCCGGCATCGAGACTTTTAAAGATCCCTTCGCCGATATTGACCGAGTTCCTTGGATTTCCTTCTCCTGTTCCGACCCAGACGATATTCGGATTCGATTGCTGAATGGCAACGACACCGATGTTCTGTGTCGGCTGATCATCGAAAACCGGCGTCCACGTATTGCCGTTGTTTTCCGTCTTCCACACACCGCCCGATGCCGAGCCGAGATAAATGATGTTGGGATTCTCCAGTACGACATCGATAGTGGTGATCCGGCCACTCATACCGGCAGGGCCGATATTGCGCGGTTTCAGGTCCTTGAATTGTTCGAGACTGATTTTTTGAGCGGTTGCAAACAGACAGAACAGGGCGCTGCCGAGGCATAGCAGAATGGGTTTTCTCATTGAGCGTGATGATTTTGACGATTTAAATCTATCGAAAAATATTGGCCGGATATCTCCTCACTCCCGGTTTCTTTCAAGTATTTGATTTTCAACGATATTTCTCCTTCCCCGGGGCGCCGCTTCCCCCTGGCCGGTCTTTTGCATTGATTCATCGCATTTGCTCACTAAAAATGATAATTTATGAAAAAG
>DASYSV010000294.1:0-2586 GCA_036010185.1 Puia sp. | reverse complement strand
CCGTCCTGGCCCACGCATTCTGCACCTTACGAGAGCCGGTGGGTGCCGAACGATGCGAATAAAAGGCGATGATATTGTGTCTGAGTCCGTCGTTCAGGAGCCTGAATTTGTTCTTCTTCAACGCGGCAACCAACAGGTCATAATTTTTATCCGCGAGACCGTATTCTCCGGGTGTCGTGAAGTCACCGGTATCAAAATCGATATTTGCCAGCCGCCTGGTGCCGGTGCGGAACGCTTTCAGGGCCGCCTCGTATTTTTGTAACGCCGTATCGAAGCTGCTATGGTACATTTTCACCACCTCCGGCCCGGGAGCTTTGAATTTCAGCGGGCTCAAAGGGCCGATCTTAGGCACGATCTCGACAAAAAACGCGATGATGGCGGAGAAGAGTCCGGGTTTCTGCCGGTTGTTGCCGAACTCTTTATAGTAGTCGGTCTTCTTCATAGAATACACGTAACTTTTTCTCGTCATTCCGGGATGGGCCTTTTTGAGCTCCTTGTTTTTGATGAGCCATGCGGCCTTGGTCAGGGCCGGGAACAGCCGCTTGAACGACCACCTTAATGTTCCGATAGCCAGCTCGAAATCGGGAAAAATATCATGGATATCCAGTCCATAGACCTCGGGAAAAGCCCTTATGAGCAGCGAGTCGGAAACCTCAAAGCCGATGAAATTATGATAGGCGAGCTTTGCGTAATCGCCTTCCTCTACCTGCAATACGTCAAAACCAAACTCCGTTCGCTTGTGTGAGAGGTGATCGTCCTCATAGGTCACGTAATCGCCGAATTTTTTCTTTTCCTTTGGATATAAGATGGGAACACATTTGTTGGTAGCCAGCGAATGACCATATTTATCGGCCATATAATGGCAAAGAAATCCGAGTGCGAATGCGTATTCATTGATATCCTTTGCATCGTCGATCAGGGCGTTGACAAAATCCCCGCTCCTGACGTAGTGAACGAGGTTCGTAAAGAACGGTTTGCCAAATGGAAAATAGCCGATGTCGGGCGTTATGGCCCCGCCATAAGCATAGGCATGCGCCATCTTTA
The DNA here is from genome assembly GCA_036010185.1 of Puia sp. Lineage (GTDB taxonomy): Bacteria > Bacteroidota > Bacteroidia > Chitinophagales > Chitinophagaceae > Puia. The sequence continues at coordinate 1,542 of DASYSV010000294.1, read as the reverse complement.
GCTGGGCTTGGGTCGATCCGGGATATTTCAATAAAAGAAGCGGCTGTATGTACGATTTCCAGCAGGAATCGATCAGCGCTTCATGGGCAAGGATCGAATATGCGCGTGATGTTCGGGCGCAAAGAACCAACATCAGGCAGATCATCGCCCGGGTACACGTTCTTTTTAGGGGGATACACATGTTTTTGATCATCCAAAGACCTTGCCTGAATTTTTTGGCCTTTTCCTCGCATGTCCGTTAGAGTACGGCTCAAAACATGAGACTGATCCGTAGTTCGTATTGCCGGGAAAAAGGAAACCGGCAGCAATTGTGTGCGGCGAAGGTCCCGGAATAATATTTGTAAAGCAATAATGGCGGCCAGTGGTCGACGACTTTCTGTATTAAAACTGGATTCATATGATGAAAACATTGGTGTGTATGGTGTTGTGGGCATGTTTTATGACCGGCGGCTGGCTTTACAATCTGGATGAGGCCAGACAGCTGGCGCGCGATCAGCACAAGAATATCCTTTTGAACTTCTCCGGAAGCGACTGGTGCGGGCCTTGTATCGAGTTACGAAAAGAAATCTTCGATGATCCGGGATTCCTGCAAATGGCGGACAGCGACCTTGTCCTCGTCAACGCGGATTTTCCAAGGAACAAACGGGATCAGTTGAGCAAGGAGCAACAGGCCCTGAATAACGCGATGGCCGATAAATATAATCCACAGGGGAAGTTTCCGTACACCTTGCTGCTGAACGCGGATGGGAAGGTGTTGAAGACCTGGGAAGGATTTCCAAACGAAAAACCGGCCGATTTCGCTGCGGATGTCCGGGCGCAATTGGAACGGCACGATGATTGACTCTCCATCCATAGGAACCATGACAAGACGGGCGTATCGAAAGGCGGTGCCGCTCATGGGCAACCGATTCGAACTGACGGTCATTTCGGATGACGAGACATGGGCCATGGACCGGATCAATAACGGTATTGCCGAGATCCGGCGGATCGAGCGTCTGCTGACGACCTTTAGCGAAGATAGCGAGACGAGTTTGATCAACCGGAATGCCGGGGTAGGTCCCATCCCCGTGAGCAGTGAGACCTTCGATCTGATCGAACGGTCCATCCGCATCTCCCGGTTGACCCAGGGAGCCTTTGATATCACGTACGGTTCGATCGACCGGCGGCTATGGAATTTCGACGTGACCATGACCAGGCTGCCGGATAAGCAAACGGCCCGAAAGATGATCAGGCTGGTCAATTTTCGGAACATTATACTGGACCGGGACCGGCAGACGGTGTTTCTGAAGGAAAATGGGATGCGCATCGGGTTTGGGGGCATCGGTAAGGGATATGCGGCCGAGCAGGCAAAAAAGGTCATGATGGCCTCGGGCGTCGATAGCGGCATCGTGAATGCCTCGGGTGATCTGGCAGTATGGGGGCATCAGCCTGATGGCAGTCCCTGGACCATCGGCATCGTCGATCCCAACGCCCGCGGGCAAATTTTTTCCTATATGAATGTCACGAATATGGCCGTAGCGACGTCCGGCAACTATGAAAAAT
>DASYSV010000274.1:0-7819 GCA_036010185.1 Puia sp. | reverse complement strand
TGGTTCAGGTCCATACTGTCGACGATGGTCTTGTCATGGCCGATGTAAACCGTAGCATTGGTGCCGGTGACCGTGTCGCGGTAGACCAGCCGGATCCGGTCGAGGTTCAGGCGACGCAATCTGATCGCCATGGGTTCTCCTCCGGTAGTATCCGGTTTGGCGGCCGGTGTCGGGGCAAAGGCGTCCACGATGAACTGGTAGTTGAATACGGTATCGTGACCACCGCGTAAGACTTTAGCGGTAAGATCCTGCAGCGTTATAGCATCGATATTGAGCCGGTTGTGCAGCAAGCCCAGCATTTGCAGACGGACGTCGATGAGCCCTGCCGACAAAAGGGTATCCTGCCGGCGGTCTTCCATGTAAACCCCTTTCAGCGTCACCGAATTAAAAAACGCTATGTTCAGATGTCCGATCCGGACGCGCGTCTTGAGCTTACGGGATAGATACCGCTCCGCTTTCCCGCGGGCAAAGTCTTGAACAAAAGGCATTTGCACCAGCAGGATGAGGACCAGCACGATGACGACGATGATAAGAACCGTGCGTAAAAGAATGCGCGCTAACCGCCGTGGCAGTGAGGAATGGGGCGGATTTGCGGATGCTGGTGCGCTCATAAATTAAAATTCTCAATAATATTAAATTAGGACAATAAGTGTTCCCGACAAAATGCGGACCATCTTCTACATATAGACCCTTAGTGCGATGTTTGACTACTCGTATTAGAAAGTCTTGTCATTCATGAATTTGGGCTCTTTTTTCCACATATGCGTACCGAGATTTCTACACCTTTTGGGTAGGCAGGCGTGTTCATGCTTCAATCCAAAGCGTTTACCATTCTGGCGTCTGTTTTGTCCTACGGTACCGTACTAAAAAAGGTGACCATGCTGAAACAGGTACAAACGCAGAAACAGCAACACACTATCCTTCCGCAACAAATAGAACTACTAAATCTATTCCACCTCAATACCCTGGAACTCGAGCAACGCATTCAAGACGAACTGAGCGAAAACCCCGCCCTGGAAGAACTGGCCTCGGGTGACGAGAACTCTTCGGATAAATGCAACAAGGAATTGGTGCAGGATTTCCAAAATTGGGAAGAATATGGATACGACGACATACCGGACTATAAAACGGAATACAACAACTACATCAATACCGAAAAGGTTCCGGAAAAGCCGATAGCCGAAATTCCCGATTTCAGGGATGAATTGAAAAAACAATGCCGTTTTCTGGAAATTCCGGAAGATAAATACTACCTCTTCGATTTTCTCATCGATTCGCTCAACGAGAACGGGTTCCTGGAACAGGACCTCGATGAGCTTGCCTCTGAGATCTCTTTCAAAAAAAAGGTCTGGATCGAGCCGGAGGAGCTTGAAGCGGCACTCCACCTGATCAGGGAGCTGGAACCTGGCGGGGCTGGCTGCCGGTCGGTCCAGGAATTCATGCTGCTGCAGCTGAAAAGGATGCATACCAGGCGGCCGGATGTGCGGATGGCCATCAGTCTGCTCGAAAATCATTTCTCCGATCTGCGCAGCTGCAACCTGGACAAACTGCGGAAACAGCTCGGTCTGGAAGACGACGAGATCCGCATCGTGCTGAACCTGCTGGCACATTTAAGCACCCGCCCGTTCAGCCCCTCCAACAACGCCCTTCAGGCCAACCCGTCGATCCTGCCGGATTTCATAGTCATCGATGAAGGGGATACACTGGAACTTGCCCTGTATCGTCAGCGGAGCAGCAATCTGCACATCAGTCAGTCCTGGATGGAAATGGTACAGCAAACCTCCCAGAATGCGTCCATGGACCGGTCTACCAAGCAATACCTGCGGAGCAAGCTGTCTTCTGCGCAATGGTTCATCAATGCGATACAACAGCGGGAGAACAATATGCTCAAGATCATGCGGGCCATTTTGGACATGCAATACGAATATTTCAAATACGGAGATATCCTGCTGCTGCGCCCTATGAAACTGAAGGATATTGCCGACAAGGTAAAGGTCGATATCTCCACGGTCAGCCGGCTCACTTGTAACAAATACGCCGAGACGCCTTTTGGCACCATCCTGCTGAAAGACCTTTTTACGGAGGGTATCGTCAACCAGGAAGGCACCAATATCAGCAATAAGGTGATCCAGAATATCATCAGCGAAGTCATCGAAATGGAAGATAAGAAGGCTCCTTATACGGACCGTCAGCTGGTGGCCATCCTGGCGGGGAAGGGATACTCCATCGCCCGCCGGACCGTGGCGAAGTACAGGGAGCTGATGAATATCCCTGTGGCCCAGGTGCGCGGGTTGTGGAATTAATCTCCGGCAGGAAGTTTGATCTCCATTTGAAAAAAAACGTCTATGCGTTCGATATGGACAGGGGCCATCGGTTTCGGACTGGTGAATATCCCCATTAAGATCTACAGTGCCGTCCAGGGCAGCGAGCTCGATCTGGATATGCTCGATTCAAAGGATCACGCGAATATCCGGTTCAAACGCGTCAACGAGAACACCGGCAAAGAGGTTTCCTGGGACCACATCGTAAAGGGTTACAAGCTGGATGACAAATATGTCGTGCTGACGGACGAGGATTTTGAAAAGGCCAGTCCCGAAAAATCGAAGATCATCGGCATCAATGAATTCGTCGATGAGAAGGAGATCGACGGCATCTATTACGAGACGCCTTATTACCTGGAGCCGGACAAATCGGGGGGGGCGGCCTATATCCTGTTACGGGATGCTCTGCATAAGACCGGGAAGGTGGCTTTCGGAAGCTTTGTCATGCGCAATAAGGAAGGGCTCTGTCTGATCAAGCCGATGGAAAAAATCCTCGTGCTGAACCGGATCCGCTGGGCGCAGGAGGTCCGGTCCACAGAAGATATTAAGATCCCGGGCTCGGCGCCGAAACCGGCTGAGATAAAGATGGCTATCCAGCTGATCGATCAGCTGACGGGCCGTTTCGATATCGAAAAATACAAGGATACTTATTCAGATGAATTGCTGAAGATCATCAAAGCGAAGGCAAAGGGGACCAAAGCCGCCAAACCGACTCTGCGGGTCGTACACTCAACCAAGAGTAAGGATCTATTGTCTCAGCTGAAGGCCAGTCTGGGAGGAAAACGGAAGGCCAGCTAAGCGAGTTCTCTCGATTCACTTTTTATAATGAATACGGCCGTCTCGGACGGGCGGATCCCGCCGCCGCTGAGGATAGCGTAGGACCGCGTAAACTCCGCGCCATAGTAAAGGATGATGGAGGAATAAAATACCCAGGTGAGGATGACGATGATGGAAGCGGCTGCGCCATACAGATGGGTAATATTGGAATGCCCCAGGTAGACACCGATGATCAATTTCCCCAGCATAAATAATATTCCTGTAAAAAGGGCGCCGACGAATGCATCGCTCCATTTAATGATCGCATCGGGCAGGATACGGAAAACCACCATGAACAAAAGTACGACCGCCGCGAGGGCAAGTACAAAATTGACGGCATAGAACAAATAGACGGTGAAATGGCTGAAGAATCTTTTCAGATCGTCGCTCAGCACATCCATCAGTGAATTGATCACCAGCGAGACCATGGATATAAAGCCGAAGGCTACGATAAGCGAGAATGAGAGGAGACGGTTCATCAGGAATTTGAGCCAGCCTTTTTTCGGTTTGGACTGGATGCACCACATATAGTTGATCGAGCCCTGGATCTCGGTAAAAACGCTGGTGGCGCCGATGACGAGGACGGCCCCGCCGATGATGGCGCCGGTGACCGAATGCCTGGATTGCTGGATATTGCGGATAATGTCCTGGATCTGTACGGCAGGGCTCACTCCCACCAGGTCCTTTATCTGTTGGTAAATGCGGCCTTCCACCGCCTGCCGGCCCCAGAAGACGCCGGCCAGTGAAATGACCACGATCAGGAGGGGGGCGATGGAAAATATCATGGAATAGGAAAGCGAAGCAGCCAGTTTGAAGCCGTTGTCGTTGTTGAAGTCGACCGCCGCTTTTTTCATGGCTTTCCAGCAGAGGGAAAGTTTGAACCGTCTCATTGTACGGGATAGCGGCAAGACCATGCCAATCCGGTAACGGGTGTTAATGTGGATTTTTTTCCCCACTCCTGCCCTTATCATGTTGTTTTATAGTGGCCTTCCAAGCCTTAACAAAATCTGGCAAGCATTTTTCAATATGAAGGATGAGGCAAATCAAATCCCACATTAATAATCAAAAATTGAATTATGAGCGGCTTATTGTATTTGATCGCAGTTATCTTGTTGATCGGATGGCTACTGGGGGTTTTCGTGTACAGTGTAGGTGGATTGATCCATATATTAATCGTACTGGCGCTTATATCCCTCGTCCTGGGTATTATCCGTAGGGCCTGACCGGCATGTTTCGGGGTTATGGGACCACGCGCGCGGTCCCGGAGCCGGTCGAATGACCGGCTATTTTTTTATTCTTAACCGGCCATCCCACGACTATGAAAGAAATAAAATTCGCATCCCCTGTACGTACCGCTGCCATCCTGATCATTCTGGTCATCTGTTTTATCATTCTTTCGTGGGCGGAGGACGTCATTGTGCCCCTGTTATTCGCGGCTATCTTTTCCTCGCTGCTTTTCCCGCTGTGTTTCCGGCTCGAAGGCTGGGGCTGTCATAAGGGGGTGGCTTCGTTCCTCGCCGTACTGGCGGCGGGGGTGGCCACAGCGGCATTCCTGGGGATCGTCCTCATGCAGGTGATGCATCTCGCGGGTCAGGGTCCCCAATTCGTGACGCGACTTTCCCAGTTGCTGGACCATATGGAGAATGTCATCGCGCAACATCTTCACGTCGGCAAATCGACCACGGCCGACCATGTCCACTTAATGCTGAGCAAGCTCCTCGACAATAGCAGCGCCTATTTCTCCTCTACTATGTCGTTCACGACCAATATGATCTCGCAGTTCCTGCTGATCCTGCTGTTCAGCTTCTTCCTGTTATACCTGCGCGTCTTCTTCCTGGAATTTTTCTATAAGGCTTTCGCCTCCTCGGAAAAAACGCTTATCGATGAGACGATGCAAAAGATCTATACCGTGATCCAGAACTACCTGCTGGGTCTGCTAAAGGTGATCGCGATCATCGGCACGCTCAATTCGATCGGTCTCTGGGCGCTGGGGATCGAGTCGCCGCTATTCTTTGGATTTTTGGGAGGAATACTGGTCATCATACCATATATCGGTATCCTGATCGGATCGGCGCTTCCGATCGTGGTCGCCCTGGTCACCAAGGATTCCTATTGGTATGCGGTGGGCGTCATGGGCGTTTTCCTGTTCGTACACATCCTCGAAGGGAATGTCATCACTCCTTATGTAGTGGGCTCGAAGGTGAGCATCAACCCGTTGGCGGCCGTTTTCTCGCTGCTGCTTTTCGGGAAGCTGTGGGGGTTGTCGGGTCTGATACTGGCGCTACCCGTGACGGCTATCTGCAAGATCATCTTCGACACGCTGCCCGGTTTCAAGGCGGTGGGGTTCCTGCTTGGCAAACCGCAGAAATACCATTTCAAACGGCATTCTATTCTCCATGCCAAGCTGCGTGCGATGCATGATGCAAGCGGCGGCGCCGTTGGCGCCGCCGCAGATGGCGTCACTGACACCGCGACAAAATAAGGCCGCCCCGGTGAACCGGGGCGGCGTCCATTAACCTAAACCTCTATCGCACAAAAAGTTTATACTATTTTTTAACCTTCGGCTTCCAGCGCCTGCCAATTGACGCTGTGCTCGGCTATATTCGTCAGCTTGAGATCGGCAGCCTTTTCCTCTTTCAGAGTTTCCTCCAGCAGGGAGACCACTTCGTTCAAATGCATATTGCTTGCCAGCTGGACCAGGGTGCCATAGGTGGCGATCTCATAATGCTCCACTTTCTGGCCGGCGGCGATGAGCGCCACATCCCGGGTCAGGGTATTTTTTTCCGTCTCCTTCTTCAGGTCTTCCGCCTCCTTTGTCAACCCTTCTATCGCCTCGCATTTCCTGGCCTTCGCCTTCCTGCCCAGCAGACCGAAAACCCTTTCCAGACGAGCGACATGCATTTCGGTCTGTTCAAGATGTTCGTCAAAAGCCTGGCGGAGGTCGGCGGTCGTGCAGGCCTTACTCATTTTGGGAAGGGCCTTCGTCAAATGCTTCTCGGCGTAGTAGATATCCTCCAGCATGTCGGAAAAAAGTTGCTGCAACAGATGCTGCTTGTCGGTTCCGGAATGCGCGGATAACTGTCCGTCGGTCCTTTCCATGTCCTGCACATTTGGTTACATATTATCCAGAAAAAGATGTGCCACGGCTATTTTGGGTCAGCCGGGCGGTAATTGTGCCAAATTTTCCCCGTACTGCGGTCATTCCCATGTCGTTATTCCTCACTCTGCGATTCCCGTGCACCCGGCGCCAACGCCCGACGGGACCTAGTCCATCGCATCCCTCTCGAGATCGTCGTGCTCCTCGTCATTCTTGCTCAGGCTGTACTCGTTATTCTCCTCGTCTTCCTCCCCGATATCTTCGTCTTCATCGTCGGCATCGGCGCCCGGAACATCCAGGTCATCGCCAGACACGTCTTCCCCGAAGCTCTTTTCATTGAGGGGATCGCCGTCTGAATCCTTGTCGTCGAGGGCGGCTTCGTTGAGGACGTCGTCCTCGGTGCCGGGCTCGCGCTCTTCGATATCTTCGAATCCAATGTCATCGGGGTCGTCGGTCTGTTCGCCCTCCTCATCGGCGGAGGATGCTGTCGTGTCCTCCATTTCGCCGAGCCGGGGCGGCCGGATATGCTCCTGCCCGGGAATATCCTGTACATCGGGCATGTCGATCGTTTTTTTGTCCTTCTTTGCCATAGGTGAAAGTTTGTAATGCAAAGTTAGGAATACAGCAATAAGAGTGCCCCGCCTGGGCGGGGCCAGGCGGTAGGCGGATGCCCGGTCTATTCCGTGTACGCCAGCGATCCCGCCGGCTGGAAATTGAAATATTGCCGCGCGTTATAGTAACAGATATCCCTGATCACTTTCCCGATCCATTCCAGGTCATTGGGCAGTTCGCCATTAGTGATCTCTTCTCCGAAAAGATTGCAAAGGATCCTTCGAAAATACTCATGCCGGGGGTACGAGAGAAAGCTACGCGAGTCGGTCAGCATTCCTACAAAACGGCTTAGCAGACCCATATTCGACAGCGCATTGATCTGCCGGGTCATTCCGTCCTTTTGATCCAGGAACCACCATGCCGAGCCGAATTGGATCTTACCGGCCACGGAACCGTCATTGAAATTACCGGCCATGGTGGCGATCAGCTCGTTATCCGCAGGATTTAAATTATAGAGAATGGTCCGGGCCAGTTTGTCCTCTTTATCGAGACGATCGAGAAAACGCGCCAGGGTACGGCTCTGCGAAAAATCCCCGATGCTATCCCAACCGGTATCGGGCCCCAGCTTTTGCAACATGCGAGTGTTATTGTTGCGCAATGCGCCGAGATGAAATTGCTGTACCCATCCTTTCGCCCAATCCCATTCGGCGAAATGGACGAGCATGGCCGACCGGAATTTGCGGCGCTCGGTTTCATTCAGCTCCTTGCCCGCCCTTACCTTGTTGAAGATAGCTTCGACCTCCCAGCCGGTGAACTCTTCGACGCAGATCTCTTCCAATCCGTGATCGCTGACCGTACAACCCATAGAGGCAAAGAAGTCATGCCGGTTCTCGAGGGCGAAAAGATAATCGTTGAAGCTGGATATGGCGACGTTGGTGATGGCTTCCAGCTTTTTGATATAGTTATTGAACCGGCCAGGCTCGTCGACATTCATCGCATTGTCGGGACGAAAAGCCGGCAGGATGGGTATCTC
>DASYSV010000250.1:0-2657 GCA_036010185.1 Puia sp. | reverse complement strand
CGCCATCGATCTCATTCGCCGGCGGTGGCCGGAGATCCCGATCTCCATCGATACCTGGCATGCCCGTGTGGCGCAGGAGGCGGTAGACGCGGGAGCTTCTATCGTCAACGATATCAGCGGCGGCCTGCTCGACGCCGATATGCTGCCGACGGTCGGCCGGCTCAACGTACCGTATATCTGTATGCATATGAAAGGGGATCCGGCGACCATGCGGACTGAAGCAGTTTATGAAGACGTGGTCAGGGAGGTGCTGGATTATTTTATCCGGCGCATCGAAGAATGCCGGAAGGCGGGTATCCGCGATATCATCCTCGATCCTGGTTTTGGCTTTGCCAAGACATCCGAACATAACTGGCAGATCATGCGGCGGCTGGAAGTTTTCCGGATCCCGGGGCGGCCCCTGATGCTCGGCGTCTCGCGCAAATCCACCATCTATCGGGCGTTGTCGGCCACTCCCGAAGAAGCCCTCAACGGAACGACGGTCGCGCATACCATCGGTCTTCTCAACGGAGCGGATATTCTTCGTGTCCATGACCCTAAGGCAGCGCGGGAAGCCATTACGCTGGTGCGTATCTACAAAGAGAAAGGGGCCTGACGGCCCCTTTCGCGTATTGATGATGAACTTCAATTATTTGTGTTGCTGAGCCGGAGGTGCGGCCTGGGGTCTGCCTTGCGGCGCGCCACGCTGCGGCATCGGGAAATCCGGACGGCCGGGCATCGGAGCGACCTTGGGCGCATCGTTCACGCTGTCGACCTGGATCTCGAAGATCAGGTTCTCGAATGACTTGCCGCCGGGTCCGCGTTGCTGATCGTAAGCCATATAAGCCGGGACATAGAGCGTACCCTTACCACCCTGTTTGAACTTGCGGAGGGCGTCATCCCAGCCTGGAATGATCCGGCCGGTGCCGACGACGAATTTCAGCGGAGCATTACCCGGTCCGGTCATGTTCGATTCGAAGATCTTGCCGGAAGGCATGAGCTTACCCGTATAACGGACGGACACCTCTTTTCCGGAATCCACCTGCGGGCCCGAACCTTCGGATTGAACGACATAAAAGGTTCCTTTATCCGTTTTCTGTGCCTGGATATTGTTCTTGCTGAGATAGGTCTGGACCTCCGATATCTCCCTGTCCTTTTGTTTCGCCATCTCGCGATCCCGGTCCTGTTTCAGCAGGTCTTCGCTGGCATATAGATCCAGCACCTTGAAACCAAAGACGATCTTATCTTTCTTTTTCAGGAAAGGAGGCAATTGCGAGCTGCCATACTTGCGGATCAGCGTATCGACGAGCATGACGACGACGGCGCTATCGCCCTGACGCAGCATCGGGAAGATCTCGATGGGGCTGTAGATCGGCCCGCTGCTGTCCACCGGAACATAGGCAGGCAGGCTGCCTTCGGTGGTGGAGATGACGGAGTCCCGTACCTTCTGTACGAAATTCAATTTCAGAAAGTTTCCTTTCTTGGCCACCGCACCCTTCCCGTCGGAATAGATTTTATAGAGCAAGCCGCTTTTGGTCTTTTTGAAGCCGGTGTTGGTGCAGGAAACTGCTGCCAGCGCAAGGCCCAACCAAAGTAAATTCGTGATCGTTTTCATGCTATAATAGTTATTGTAATAATGACGAATTTTCGTTCAACGCGTTGACGAACCGCTGTACAGTCACTTCCAGCGTATCGGTGCTGCGTCCGCCCGCGGCATTGAAATGGCCGCCCCCGTCGAAATAGTTCCGCGCGAAGGTATTGACATCGAAATCGCCTTTGCTGCGGAAGGAACATTTCACCTCTTCATCGCGATCGATGATCAGGGCTGCCATTTTTATGCCCTGAATGGACAGTGGGTAGTTCACGAGCCCTTCCGTATCCCCTGTCTTGATCTCGTATCTTACAAGGTCTTTCCAGGGTACAGCGATCAGCGCCGCATTGTATTCGTAAAAGATCTCCATACGGTTCATCAGGACGAACCCGATAAACCGGAGACGGTTCTCCAGGAAATTATCGAACAGCTCATCATGGATGCGCGTGTGGTTGATCCCCGTATCCTTCAGGGCCGCGACCATCCGGTGAACACCGGCCGACGCGCCTGGGAAACGGAACGAACCTGTATCCGACATCACCCCGGCATAAAGACAGGTAGCGATATCGCTGTCGAGCTTACCGGCATGGCCCGATGCAACGATGAGGTCATATACCATTTCGCTGGTGGAGCTTTTTTCCGTATCGCTGATGCCATATGCGAAGACCTCCGATTCGGGTTGCTGGTGATGGTCGATCAAAACCTTTGGCGCCGCCAGCTTCCTGATCCGGTTCGCCATATGCCTCGTTCGCGTCAGGGTGTTGAAATCCAGGCAAAATATCCATTCCGCCTCCTCCAGCGCTGTCACCGCCTTTTCCGTGGAAAACTCGTAATCGATCACCTCCGCGCAGCCCGGCATCCACTTCAGCCATTCCGCCCAGTTGGTGGGCGAGATCACCGTCGTTTGAAAATTGAGCCTTCGGAGGAAAAGCGACAGCCCCAATGAGGAGCCCATGGCATCCGCATCCGGCTTTTGGTGCATGATGATCACGACCCGGCGGGGCTCATTAAGCAGGGAGTATATATCGGCGATTGGTCTCATCTGAAATGAAGCAGGCGCCTACCAGACCGCAGCCATCCTGCCAAA
>DASYSV010000218.1:0-9264 GCA_036010185.1 Puia sp. | reverse complement strand
CTTCCGCCTTCGCCTCGCAGGAAGGCAAGGGCTATATCTCGGAGAAAGAGGTGGTTCGCATCCAGGCACAGCTGTACAGTTTTCAAAGCGAATACAACGATCTGATCAACCAGATCAACGACACCGAAAGCGAGCTGCGCCTCATCCTGCAGACCAGGCCCCGGTCCTTCATCGATCCGGAGGTCGATAGCAATGCCCTCGCAGCACTCGACCCGGACAAATACCCCCTGAGCACACTCATAGATTCGGCCTATCACAACCGGACCGATCTGCAGATCGCAAGGGCCAATACGAAGATCAACCAGCTGAACTATAATTACCAAAAAGCACTCGCCGTCCCCGATCTCACGCTGTCACTTGGTTACGACGAAGCCGGCAGCTTCCTGTACAATTACTACGGCCTCTCGGCTTCCATCGATCTGCCGTTCTTCAACCGGAACCAGGGAAATATCAGGAACGCGAAGACGCTGATCAACAGCACCCGGGCCACCGAAAAAAGCACTCAGGCCACGGTGGATGAGAACGTCACGCGTTCACTCCAAAAAGCATACGACGAACAACGTCTCGCCCGTACCATCGATCCGAAATTCTTCGCCAGTTTCGACAGGCTGATGCAACAGGTCCTGATCAACTACCAGCGACGGAATATCAGCATCCTCGATTTCCTGGATTTCTATGACTCCTATAAACAGAATACCCTGCAGATGAACACCATCCGGTTCAATCTTGTCAGCGCATTCGAGGATATCAACTATTACACCGGCACAAATTTCTATAACTGATTATTTATGCAAAAGCATTTCAATACCGGCCACCTGATCCTGCTCGTCCTGATGACGGGCGGCCTCATCCTGCATTCCTGCGAAACCAGGGATAAAAAACCAGTCGAGGAAAAAGGATATGTCATCCCCGATACGGTGATGCAGACCCTCCGGATCGATACTGTCGCCATCAGCCCGCTGGTGAACGCCATCACCCTCACGGGAAAGGTGGGCGCCAACGAAGACAATGTCGTCCCCGTCAATTCGCTCGTCACCGGAGTCGTCCAGGATATTAAAGTGGCCCTCGGGGACTATGTACGGCAGGGACAGGTGCTCGCCGTCGTCAGAAGCCAGGAGATGGCGCAATACAGCAGCGACCTGACCAACGCCGGGACCAATCTTCGCATCGCCCAAAAGAATTACGATAAGACGGTCGATATGTATCACAGCGGCCTGGCCTCCGCGACCGATTCGTTCAGCGCTGGAGTAGCCGTACAACAGGCGAAGGCCGAACTGGACAGGATCAACCGGGTCCTGAAGATCAACGGCGGCAACGATCAGGGAGAATTCGTCGTCCGCGCGCCGATCAGCGGTTTCATCGTACAAAAGGGCGCCACCAACGATATGGCCATCCGCGGCGACAACAATACCAGCCTGTTCACGATCTCCGATCTGAAAAATGTCTGGATCCAGGCCAACGTCTATGAGTCCAATATCAGTCTCATCCACATGGGCGAGAATGTCGATGTCACAACCCTCGCCTACCCCGGGAAAGTATACAGGGGGCGCATCGACAAGATCATGAACGTCCTTGACCCGACCAGCAAGGTCATGAAGGTCCGCGTCGTTCTGCCCAACCCTGACTATACGCTAAAACCCGAAATGTACGCCAGCATCACCGTCAGCGATCAGGAGAATAAGAAATGTCTCAGCGTCCCGACCTCCGCGGTGATCTTCGACAATAGCCAATACTATGTCCTCGTATTTCACAGCAAGTCCGACGTTAGGATCACTCCCGTCAAATGGTTGAATGCCGTCGGCGACAAAACCTTCATCGCGGCTGGCGTCAGCGAAGGCGACCGCGTCATATCTTCTCAGGCAATCCTGATCTACAATGCGTTGAATAGTTAAGAGTTCCTATATTTACGCATGCGCTTCATAGCTATCCTGTTCATTCTGCTGGCCGGCATCCGGTCCGATCTTCCTGCACAGGACTTCTTCAAGGCATCCGACCACTATAACTCCGGCCGCGTGGCCGGTATCATCATCACGGAGGCCGCCATCGGCACTGTCGTCACCATCGGTCTCAATTATCTCTGGTATAAGAAATTCCCGCATAGTAAATTCCATTACTTTAACGACAACGGCGAATGGCTCCAGGTCGATAAGGTCGGACATGCCACCACCGCCTACAATATTGCCGCGATCCAGAGCGACCTCTTCCAATGGGCGGGAGTGCCCAGGGGAACCTCGGCGATCATCGGCACGGGGACGGCGCTAGCCTTCATGACCATGATCGAGATCATGGACGGCCACAGCACAAAGTGGGGGTTTTCGAAAGGTGACATGCTCGCCAATATCGGCGGCTGTCTCCTCTACCAGGGCCAGCAATGGATGTGGCGCGAACAACGCATCGGTCTCAAATATTCCTATCACTCCACGATCTTTCCGAAATATTATCCCGCCGAGCTGGGCAGCAATCTGCCTCAGCGCATGCTCAAAGACTACAACGGTCAGTCCTATTGGCTGTCCTTCAATATCGCCTCCTTCCTGCCGGCCTCGGCGAATTTTCCAAGATGGCTCAATCTGTCGGCGGGATATGGCGCGGAAGGCATGATCGGCGCCTTTAAGAATCCTTCGGAAGTCAACGGTAGCCCCATTCCCGATTTCAAACGCTATCGCCAGTTCTATCTCTCCTTCGATACCGATCTCTACCGTATCGACGGGCTGGACCCCTGGGCCACCACCCTGCTCAAGGTGAACCGGACGTTTAAGATGCCGGCGCCGGCGCTGGAATGGAATGAAGTCGACGGTCTGAAATTCCATCCCCTTTACTATTAGTTAACCAAATTAACTTCCGGCCTAGTAAGAAAATAGCTAGTTTTACCCGGCGATAATCCAATTCCACAGCCGGCCAGACCAATTACCGACATGAATAAAGTCTTTAAAGGCATCCTAGCCTTTTCGCTCAAAAATAAATACTTCGTTTTCTTTGCAACGGCTCTGCTCGTAGTATACGGTATCATCACCTTCAAGGACATGCCCATCGAGGCCTTCCCCGATGTCACCAATACGGAGATCACCATCATTACGCAATGGCCCGGCCGCAGCGCCGAAGAGGTGGAGAAATTCGTTACTATTCCCATCGAGCTGGCGATGAACCCTGTCCAGAAAAAGACCAGTCTTCGTTCTACGACGATCTTCGGCCTCTCGGTCGTCAAACTCATCTTCGATGACGATGTCGAGGATTTCTACGCCCGCCAGCAGGTGAACAACCTCCTGCCCAATGCCGATCTCCCCGAAAACGTGAACCCGCAGGTCCAGCCGCCGACAGGACCCACCGGCGAGGTGTTTCGCTATACCCTTGAAAGCAGCTTCCGCGATCCTCGCGAGCTCAAGACCCTGCAAGATTGGGTAGTCGACCGGGAATTACGCGCGGTTCCGGGAGTCGCCGACATCGTGAGCTTCGGGGGCGAGGTCAAGACCTACGAGATACAGGTCAACCCCATGGTGCTGAACAATCTCGGCATCACGCCGCTGGACGTCTTCAACGCGGTGAGCAAAAGCAATATCAATATCGGAGGGGATTTCATCAATAAGAATTCCCAGGCTTATGTCGTCCGCGGCATCGGTCTGCTGAACGATATCAACGAGATCAGGAATATCATCGTCGAGAACAACAATGGCATCCCCGTGCTGGTCAAGGACGTGGCGAATGTGCAAATATCCAACCTTCCAAGACTTGGCGAGGTAGCAAGGATGGACGCCATCGACAGCGCTCATAATGGCCCTTCGGGCGGGACTCTGTCCCTGGCCGGCCATCGCCGTATCCGTACCAACCCCGATGCCGTAGAAGGCATCATCCTCATGCGTAAAGGTGAAAACCCCGATCGCGTGATCCAGGGCATCAAGAATGCCGTCAACCGGCTGAATACCCGTATACTTCCCGCCGATACGAAAATGGTCCCGTTCTACAACCGCGAAGACCTCATCAAATACGCCACCCATACCGTTCTGCATAACCTCGTCGAAGGCATCCTGCTGGTGACGCTCATCGTTTCGCTGTTCATGTTCAACTGGCGGACCACCCTCATCGTCTCCATCATCATCCCACTGTCGCTGCTGTTCGCGTTCATCTGTCTCAACCTGATGCACATGTCGGCCAACCTGCTCTCGCTGGGTGCCATCGACTTCGGGATCATCATCGACGGGGCCGTGGTCATGGTGGAAGGACTCTTCGTGGTGCTCGACAGA
This sequence comes from Puia sp., assembly GCA_036010185.1. Classification (GTDB taxonomy): domain Bacteria; phylum Bacteroidota; class Bacteroidia; order Chitinophagales; family Chitinophagaceae; genus Puia. The sequence continues at coordinate 5,029 of DASYSV010000218.1, read as the reverse complement.
AGAGCCCACGAGGTGGGCATGCAACGCTTCAACCACCTTTCCAAGCTGGGAATGATCCGCCGCCGGGGTGGGGAGCTGGCAAAGGCCATCTTCTTTACCAAGATCATCATCATCACCGCGCTGCTGCCCATCTTCTCCTTCCAGAAAGTGGAAGGCAAGCTGTTCTCCCCGCTGGCCTATACCCTGGGCTTCGCACTCCTGGGCGCCCTCATCTTTACGCTCACGCTGGTGCCCGTGCTCGTCAATCTCCTTCTTCGCAGGAACGTAAGAGAAAAACACAACCCCATCGTGCATTTCCTTACCAAGCTGACCATGGGCATCTTCCGGTTCAACTTCAAACACAAACGGCTGGCGCTGATCGTTACCACGGTACTCATCGGTGTCGGATTATATGCCTTCAAATTCCTCGGCACCGAATTCCTGCCCGAGCTGAACGAGGGATCCATCTGGGTCAGAGCCACTCTGCCCTACAGCATTTCACTCGATACTTCCGTGGCTAAGGGCGAACAGATGCAGCGCATCATGATGCGTTTCCCGCAGGTATCGCGTATCATGTCCCAGACCGGCCGGCCCGACGACGGCACCGATGTGGCCGGTTTCTATAACAACGAATTCGGTGTAGCCCTCTACCCGCAGGAAGACTGGAACCCGAAGATCACCAAGGAAGAGCTGATCGATACGATGAGCAAGGCGCTGTCGATTATCCCGGGAGCCGATCTCAATTTCTCGCAACCCATCATGGATAATGTCGAAGAGGCGGTTTCCGGCGTAAAAGGTTCCATTTGCGTAAAGATCTATGGAGACTCGCTCGATTACATGGAACAGCAATCGATGAAAGTATACAATGTCCTGAAACACGTGGAAGGCATCGAAGACCTCGGAGTGATCAAAAATATCGGACAACCGGAACTGGATATCGATCTCGATCAAAGTAAGATGGCCCTCTATGGCGTCAGCACGGCCGATGCCAATGCTGTGATCGAGATGGCCATCGGCGGCAAGGCCGTGACCCAGTTGTACGAGGGTATCCGCAAATTCGATATCCGCATCCGGTTTCCCGAACAATACCGCGCTACCCGGGAAGATATAGGCAACCTGCTCGTACCCACGACCAGCGGTTCCAAGGTGCCGGTCCGCGAGATCGCCCGCATTTCTCAGAAGACCGGCCCGTGTCTCATCTTCCGCGACGAGAACCGGCGCTATTCCGCCGTAAAATTCTCTATTCGCGGCAGGGATATGGGCAGCACCATCGCGGAGGCGCAGGAAAAGGTCGACCAGGTCGTCAATCTTAAAAGAGGCTATTCGATGGTATGGCAGGGCGATTTCGAAAACCAGCAAAGGGCGTCCAAACGGCTCGCGCAGGTGGTCCCCATCAGCCTGCTCCTCATCTTCCTGCTGTTGTTCGTGATGTTCGGCAATCTGAAGGATGCCGGTCTGGTCTTTCTCAACGTCCCCACCGCCGTCGTCGGCGGTATCGTGGCGCTGCTGGTCACCGGCACGAATTTCAGTATATCCGCCGGTATCGGTTTTATTGCGCTGTTCGGTATTTGTATCCTCGAAGGCGTGTTACTGATCACGGCATTCAAACGCAACCTGGAACTGATCCGGCATAGCCAGAGTCCCTTGTATAGCTCGATCAAGCTGGGCGTCAACGAGCTCATCCGGCCGGTGCTAATGACGGCCCTCATGGCGACGATTGGCCTATTACCCGCAGCCATCTCCACGGGCATCGGCTCGGAAAGCTCCCGCCCTCTGGCACGCGTCGTCATCGGCGGTCTCAGCTTTGCGACGGTATTCTCGCTGCTGATCTTCCCGCTGGTGTTCTTTTTGGCCTACCGGAAGGTCGATACCTTGCACCAGCAGGAAGGCTAACGGCCCCACGCCGCCGCTCACCCGGCTTCTGATTTACGCCCCCACGCCGCCGCCCACGATGCTGCTGAATTTATCTTACATTTGGCGCATGATTGAATCGAACTATCTTTTGATCGCCGTCATTTTTGCATTGCTTCTCGCCGGGGTGCTCGTCTTCCTCGGTCTCAAACAACGCCGCGAACTGAAGGCCCTGCAAGCCAATCAGACGCAGCCCCCCGCACCCGCTACCAATGGCGGCGTCCCCACCCGACAGCTCCAGCTGCAGGCCTACGAACGCCTGATCCTGCTGACGGACCGCATCGCCCTTCCCAATCTCATCCAGCGCGTCAACGTCCCCGACCTGGGCGCCCGCGACATGCAGTCCCTGCTTACGCAAAGCATCCGGCAGGAGTTCGAGCACAACATCACCCAACAGATCTATGTCAGCCCGGAAGCCTGGGATGCCGTTCGGAACTATAAGGAACAAAATCTGCTGATCATCCACCAGGTGAGTTCCTTCCTGCCCCCCGAAGCCACTGGCACCGATCTCAACAAGGCCCTACTTGACCTCCTCGTTCAGAACCCGAAGGCCTCACTGCAAAACGTCATTTCCGACGCGCTGAGCTACGAGGCGAAAAATCTGATGTAATGGAACGACACACCGATAGCAATATACTCATCAGGCCGGTGTACACTGCTGGCGACCTGCCAGCCGGCGCAGCGCAGGAGCTCCCCGGCGAATACCCCTTCACGAGAGGCGTCCAGCCAGACATGTACCGCGGCAAACTTTGGACGATGCGCCAATATGCCGGCTTTTCCACCGCCGAAGAAAGCAATGCCCGCTATCACTACCTCCTCAGCCAGGGCGTGATGGGACTGAGCGTGGCCTTCGATCTTCCCACCCAGATCGGCTTTGACAGCGATCACCCCCTCGCCGAAGGCGAAGTCGGGAAGACAGGCGTCGCGATCGATTCGCTGGAAGACATGGAAACCCTCTTCAAAGGCATCCGGCTCGAAGACGTATCCACGTCCATGACTATCAATGCCACGGCATACATCCTTCTGGCCTTCTATGCCGCCCTGGCACGGAAACAAGGTGCGGACTGGAAAAAGATCACCGGCACCATCCAGAACGATATCCTCAAGGAATATGCGGCCCGCGGAACGTATATCTATCCTCCCAAACCGTCGATGCGCATCATCACGGATATCTTCGAATGGTGCAGTCACGAGCTGCCGCGATGGAATACGATATCGATCTCGGGCTACCATATCCGTGAGGCCGGGAGCACGGCCGTACAGGAGATCGCATTCACGCTTAGTAACGGCAAGGCCTACGTTCGCGCCGCTATGGAACACGGACTGGATATCGATGTCTTCGGCAAACGCCTCTCCTTTTTCTTCAACGCACATAACAATCTCTTCGAAGAAGTGGCTAAATTCCGCGCGGCACGTAAGATGTGGGCACAAATTATGAAGACGCTGGGTGCCACCGATCCGAAGGCCATGGCAATGCGGTTCCATACCCAGACGGGTGGAAGTACCCTTACCGCACAACAACCCCTCAATAATATCAGCCGCGTCACCGTCCAGACCCTGGCCGCAGTATTGGGCGGCACTCAGTCCCTTCACACCAATGGCTACGACGAAGCCCTGAGCCTGCCTACCGAGGAGGCGGCAAAGATCGCCCTACGCACTCAGCAGATCGTAGCCTATGAAAGCGGAGCCGCCGATACAGCCGACCCATTGGCCGGCAGCTACTACGTGGAAGCATTGACGAAGGAAATAGAAGACGCCTCCTGGCGTCTTATCGAACAGATCGACAATATGGGTGGCAGCGTCAGCGCCATCGAACAGGGCTTCATCCAGGAAGAGATCGCCCGCAGCGCCTACGATTACCAGCAGCGCGTCGAATCCAAAGAAAAGATCATCGTCGGCGTCAACAGCTTCCAGGGCGAAGAGACTATGTCCATCCCGGTTTTCCGGGTCGACGACTCCATCCGCCAGGTGCAGACCGGCAAATTGACCGATCTGAAAAAAAGAAGAGACCCCGCAAAAGTCGATTCCGTCCTTCAGGACCTCAACGATAAGGCTGCCTCCGGCGAGAACATCATGCCGGTCGTGGTGCAGGCCGTGGAGCAGCGCTGTACGCTCGGCGAGATCGCCGACACCCTTCGCGAAGTATTCGGAGAATATAAATGATCGCCCCCCTCATCCCCTCTTACTGCTGCGCCGGCGCATCCGTCGAACGCAACGATTTATCCAATTCCTGGTAAATATTCAACAAGAGCTGGCTATTATTGCGCAGCTTGTCTACCAATTCCTCTATTTTTTGGCGAAGTATAAGGATCTGTTCTTCCAGGTCGACGATCACCCGTTGCTTTTCTTCCAGCTTTCGCTCGGCATTTGCCTCCTGTTCTTCTAAATGCCGCTTGGATTCAGCGGTCTGCTCCTCGAGCTGCCGCCTGCCGCGCGCGATCTCGTCCTCCAACTGATGCCGGATACGACCCGCTTCCTCTTCCAACCGCTGACGCGTCCGGGCGGCCTGCTCCTCCAGCTCCTGTATCTGACCCCTCGCCCCGCGCCCCTCATGCTCGGCGAGATGGAAATCCTTTATCCGCTGATCCAGCTGCCGCTGCAAAAAGATGATCTGCTGATTCCGCTCGGCCAACAGATCGCGCAACGAGTCGCGCTCTATTTCGGCGGCCGTGATCATGTTCGCCAGGACCGGTCGCGGTTCATCCGGCACCTGCCCTCCGGCTCGCCCCCCGCCTTCGGAGACACCATCCACCTGGCCGTTTGCCGCCCGCCCCTCCACGATCGCAAGCGCCGTCCCCTGCGACCTCTCCTCCACGACCGCAAACGTCGTCCCCTGTGCCCGCTCCTCCACGACCGCATGCGCCGTCGCGGATAATAGCTTTTCCCGGCGGTCGCCGACCTTTACCTCCACGATGGACGCCAGCAGATCGTCATATTTCTTTTCGGACCTCACCAGCTCCTCCTTCAACTGCTCGTAACGCTGGTCCGACATATCCCGGTATTGCTCATACTTCTGCTTCATCCAAAGGATGCTCTTATAGACGGATTCCCTGTGTTCCTCACCCCCCTCGTCCCCGGCATCCCCGGATTCGCTGCTCCGCCCGACCGATCTTGCGGACACTTGGAGAGGCATGACGAA
>DASYSV010000195.1:0-11548 GCA_036010185.1 Puia sp. | reverse complement strand
AAAAGATATACAATGGACGGGTAGTGACACCTTTTGGCGTCATCGGGAACGGTGTGGTGGTCATGGATGGGGGAAAGATCGTTCAGGTGATGGAGGGGCGGATCGCGGGCACCTCGCTTGAGATCGATGCGGATGGCGCTCTTGGGATCGATGCAGACGATGCTCTTGAGATCGATGCGGGCGGGCGGTGGGTCGTACCGGGATTTATCGATATTCATGTGCATGGGGGCGGCGGGCATGATTTCATGGATGGGACGGTGGAAGCTTTTTTAGGTGTCGCGGAAACGCATGCCCGGTATGGGACGACGGCGATGCTCCCCACCACGCTCACCTGTAGTAAAGAGACGCTTTTCGGTCTGTTCGGGATATATCGCGAAGCGCAGCGGCAAAATGTGAAGGGCGCGCAATTCCTGGGGTTGCATCTGGAGGGACCCTATCTGGCGATGAGCCAGCGTGGGGCGCAGGATCCGCGGTACATCCGAAACCCGGATCGCGGAGAATACCTTGAGATATTGGAGAGGTCGGGCGACATCAGACGATGGAGCGCCGCACCAGAACTGGAGGGTGCTTTGGGTTTCGGACGGGAGCTGAGGTCCAGGGGCATCGTAGCGGCGCTGGCGCATACGGATGCGTTGTACCAGGAGGCGCTGGCGGGATATGAGGAGGGATTTACGCTTGCGACGCATTTTTATTCCTGCATGAACGGCGTCACAAGGCGGGGAGTATACCGGTATGCGGGGGCCGTGGAGTTCGCGTATCTGACGGAGGGCATGGATGTGGAGATCATCGCGGACGGAGTGCATTTACCCGAAGAATTGCTGAGGCTTGTATATCGGATCAAGGGGCCGGGGCGGACGGCGCTGATCACCGATGCGATGCGTGCCGCGGGAATGCCCGATGGGGAAAGTATACTCGGAAGCCGACGGGATGGGATACGGGTCATCGTGGAGGATGGTGTGGCGAAGCTGCCCGATCGCAGCGCCTTCGCGGGTAGTGTGGCCACCGCAGACAGACTGGTACGTGTCATGATAAAAGCGGGTATCCCGTTGACGGATGCAGTGCGGATGATGTCGGAGACGCCGGCGCGGATCATCGGTATGGAGGATCGGAAGGGGTCACTGGTTCCGGGGATGGATGCGGATATTGTGCTTTTCGATGACGACATCGGGATCGCCATGACCATTATCGCAGGGGAGGTCGTTTATGAAAATATTTAAAAAGGATGCGCTCGAAGTAAGGATATACGACGACCGTATCGCCATGGGATCGGCGGCGGCGGAAATGGTCGGTCAGCGGATCAATGAATTGTTGGAGCGGCAGGAGACTGTCAATATCGTTTTTGCGGCTGCGCCATCGCAAAACGAGTTCCTGGCGGCAGTGGGAGAGCAGCCTGTCGATTGGCATCGGGTCAATGCCTTTCATATGGATGAATATACCGGGCTCCCCGGCGATGCGCCACAGAGCTTCGGGAAATTCCTGAGGGAAAAGTTATTTTCGAGGGTGGCCTTACGCGCGGTGCATTATTTGGATGGGAATGCTGCGAACCTCGCGGAGGAGTGCCGCAGATACCGCGGCTTATTGGAGGAGCATCCGACCGATATCGTGGTACTTGGTATCGGAGAGAATACACATCTTGCCTTCAATGACCCGCATGTGGCGAGATTCGATGATCCATTTTGGGTGAAGGCCGTGAAGCTGGACAAGGTTTGCAGACGTCAGCAGGTGAATGACGGGAGTTTTGCAACGATCGACGAGGTGCCTGAGTATGCATTGACGATGACGATCCCTGCGCTGTTCAGGGCAACCTATGCTTATGTGATCGTGCCCGGGGAAAGGAAGGCCCGGGCGATGGACTGTACGCTGAATGAGCGGATTACCCAGAGGCATCCTTCGACCGTCCTGAGAAGACATCCGCGCGCGGTGCTGTTTGCAGATAAGGAAAGTATGCCAAACTGCTAATATGAAAAGATTATCTCTTGCCGGGATGCTGGTGCTGGCGATATGCTGGTATGAGCCGCTGGCGGCGCAAGCTGTCAAAAACATCAGGGTGATCGTGCTGACAGACATCGAGGCCGACCCCGACGATACCCAATCGCTGATCCGATGGCTATTGTATTGCAACCAATGGAAGGTAGAGGGGTTGATCGCCACGACCTCGATACATCAGCAAAACAGGGTTGCCCCGGAAAGCATCCTTCGTGTGCTGGATGCCTATGCGAAAGTGCAGCCCAATCTCTTAAAACATGAAAAAGGGTATCCTACCGGTGACGAGCTCCGGGCGAAAGTGAAAAAGGGTCTGGCCGTTTATGGGATGCAGGGCGTCGGGGAGGGCAAGGATTCGGAGGGATCGGATTGGATCGTCAGGGTATTGGAGCAGCCCGATGAGCGGCCGGTATGGGTAACCGTTTGGGGCGGCCCGAACACATTGGCGCAGGCCTTATGGAAGATCAGGAAGACCGTAGGGGCGCAAGCGGCGGAAAAGATATACAGAAAGCTGCGTGTCTATACGATCTCGGACCAGGATGACAGCGGCCCCTGGATACGTCAGCAGTGGCCCTCCATTTTTTATATCGTTACGCCGGGATATAATTATACATATGCGACCTGGTTGGGTATGTCGTTCCCTTACCCGGGGGCCAATAACGAAGTCACCTCCAATGAGTGGCTGGCGAGAAATATTCAGCAGGGGCATGGTCCGTTGGGTGCGGCTTATCCCGACGTCGCGTATGGGATGGAAGGCGATACACCTTCCTTTCTGAATTTGATCGACAATGGACTGAACGATCCCGAACATCCCGACTATGGCGGATGGGGAGGGAGGTATGCGTTGTATCTGCCCGAGTTCAGGAATTCGAATACGGGAATGTTCCGACGCGAGAATTGGCCATCCGATCAACCGGAGACCCGGCCTATCTGGACCAATGCCGTGGATTCTGTCGTATCGAAGACAGACAGGAAAAGTTATGTGGGTAACCAGGAGACGATCTGGCGATGGCGGACGGAAGTGCAGAATGATTTTGCGGCGCGTATGGCATGGACCACGAAGGCTTTCAGCGAGTGCAATCATCCTCCGGTGCCGGTATTGGCGTATGGTGAGCGTCTTACGGTGAAGTCGGGGCAGGTGTTCCATTTGAGCGCTGCTGGAACCACGGACCCGGATGGGGATTCGATGAGTTATCTATGGTCGCAATATCCGGAAGCGGGAAGCTATAAGGGTATCGTGAGCTTCAGGCCTTATGCTGCGAACCTGTATGATCTTCCGGTGACAGCGCCGCAGGTGGATAGCGTTTGTACGATCCATTTCATATTGGCGGTGACGGATAAGGGGACGCCGCCGTTGACGAGGTACCGGCGGGTGATCGTTACCGTGGTGCCGAAATAAAAAACCCGCCGGGGAGGGCGGGTTTGTCGCGCGGGTCGCGTGAGGGCGGGTTGGTTGCGCGGTGACGCGGGTTGGTTGCGCGGGGACGCGATTATTTCTTTTTCTTCATAGCGGCAGGGGGTGCGTAGGATCGCTTGTACTGGAGAAGCATCATGGCCTGCCCATTTTTGTTGAACTGCCAGGCTTCATGAAGATCGACGGAGTCTATCTTGCCATCTTTGTGCGTGTCTTTTTCGGTACCCCAGATGAGCACCCAGTGTTCATCGCGGTCGGTGCTTTTGACGGCCATGACAGCGGTGACCGTGCTGGAGGAGGCCGTCAGCGAATTCCTGAACATCGTTACGTCAGCCAGGGTAGAATCGCGGCTTGTGTGCATCGACATGCCGTCCGCCAGATGGACCTCGAAGGAGTCGGCGAATAGGTTCTTTACCGTGCTGAAATCGCCGTTGTCATACGCCTTCCAGAATTTCAATACCGACTCGGCGTTGGTGGGTTCATCCATTGCGAATTTCGAGGAGTAGGTGATATCAAAAGGGGACTGGATCGGTCTGGTCAGCGAAGAATCGGAGACAATTTTACTGGAATCGGTGGTCGACGGCGTGGGGTTGCTGGTACAGGCTGACAGGAAGACTAAGACGCCTAAGATGGCTGCGGCATGTTTCATGTTGGTGTATGTTTAGGTGTAAAAAAATAAGGGGATACACCTAATGTATGGAAAAAAATTCAAATGGGAGCGTATTGGGTGGGGCGGGGGTGAAAATCATTACGCAGTGTCGGGGGTGGTGCGCTCGGGGGCGAATGATCATTGTGCCGCGCCCAGGCGGGGGTCGTTGGCGGACATGGCGGGGAGCCATGGGTCTCCGACGCGTTGGCGGGTCCACCAGAGATGCTGTGGATCACCGGGCAGCGCGAACTTGTAGCGATACAGGACTGCGCGAATATAACGGGGCGGCTTGTCGGGAAAGGGATTACCGGCGAACAGGCTGAGCGCCGTCGGATCATTGTGCAGGAGTTTGGAGATCAGGGTCAGGGTCCAGGGATATTCGTCGGGGGTCGACATAGCGGCGAACCACATCTGCCAGTCGAAGCGAAGATGGTAGGGGGCCACTTGCGGGGGTCTTTTGTCAGGCGCAACAGGCAGTCCTTTATATGGATATTCTTTCCAGTTGGCTTTGTCATCGGGTATCGAATCGGAAGTGCCTTCGAACACGATATTCAATCTTTCGGTGCCCACCGAACCGAATGCGCCATAAGTATTGACGAGATTGAGCGGATCGTAGGAGGTATTCATGACCTGATTGGGGGAGAGGATATTGAAAGCCGGCTGTATGCTCAATAAGCAAACGATGGCGGTGACTACCCAGACAGTAATATTCATCGGTGGGGACGGTTCGGCGGAGGCATCCGCGGCTATTGCTTTTTCCGCAAGGCGGCGGGGAAGCAGCTTTGCCCAGAATCCGTCGTCCATACAGGCGAGGGCCGGGATGATGGTCAGCCAATTGAGAAAGGAGAGGTTCCCGCTAAAGATCAGAATGATCTGCAGGAGAACGATGATGATGCCTGCGACATGACGGGCGAGACGCGGCCAGAAGATGAACCATGGAGCGATGAGTTCGGCCAGCCAGTTGTACCAGACGCCTAACCGCAATATGCCGCGCGGAAGGAAATGGAACCACCGGCTCAGCGGACCGGGCATGGGTTGTGTTTCGAAATGGTAGTAAAGCGCCGTTGAGTTTCGCCAGATCCGGTCGCCACGGATCTTGATCAGCCCGGACCCCAGCATGATTCGGAAGATGAGCCAGCGAAACAGGACGATGATGGGAAAGGGTGGCGCGCGTTTGGGGAAAGGGCGGGGGTCCAAAAGGGGGCAGAGAAAAATGGCGAGGAAGCCGGTTTCGAGTAGCTGGATCTCCCAGCCGTAGCCGTACCATTCCTGTCCGGCATTGACGAAGGACATATACAGCAACCACAGGACAACCAGCATGAGGGCATTGGCGTAACCCGCGATGACGATACAGGAGAGGAGGAAGCCGGCCCACGCCACTGTCAGGAGGGCCGTATCGGAGTGGGTGAACCAGAAGATCGAGGGAAGGCGGAAAAAGCCGGCGCTGGTGGAGCCGAGCGCGTCGTGTATACGTTGCAGATAGATGCCGACCGGTGTCAGACCGTTGGCCCCGATGAGTGGTATGATCTGAAGGATCGCGACGAGAAAGGCAACGGCGTATACCACACCCAGCAAGCGAAGGATGAGCCAGCGAGTGAGCCAGTAGGAGGGGCGGGACATACGTAATAAAATTAGCAATTTTTGCGCCATGTGTGTGGGGAGGGGAGGCGCGATGGGGTCGCGGAGATGGGGAGGCGCGACGGGCAGTGGAGATGGGGAGGCGCGACGGGCAGCGGAGATGGGGAGGCGCGACGGGGCAGCGGGGATGGGGAGGCGCGATGGGGTCGCGGAGATGCGAGCGAGGCAGTCTACCGGTACAACGATCTCAGGTGATCCGACAGCCGCAGGCTGAGGGCCGTGATGGTGAGAGTGGGATTGGGTGCCGCGGAGGTGGCGAAAACGCTGGCGCCGGCAATAAAAAGATTGTCGATACCATACATTTTGTTATGGGCGTCGACCACGCCGGTAGCCGGATCGTCGCTCATTCGCGTGGTGCCCATATGGTGCCAGCCGCCGCTGGTAAAATCTGGCCAGGAAAAATCTTTTGGATCCTGCAGATGTTCCATCAGTTGAAGCCGTCCGACTCCTGCCGTGCCGACCTGTTGGCCGATGAGCTCATAGATCGTCCGGGTGCTGCGTTTTTCCAGTGGGGTGAGCACCCAGTGGAGAATGGCGCGGGGCATTCCCATGGCGTCCTTTTCGGTATCGAGGGTGATGCGGGAATCGGGGTTGGGGGCCTGCTCTATGCGTGTGGAAAGCATCCAGGTGTTGGTGCCGGTGGTCGGGGCCGTGCCGGCGCTGCGACGTGCGGCAGCCGATACGTTCCTGAAATTTTTCAGGCTTTTGACCGGGTCCTGATCGTTCCAGCTGTCGATGGAGGCCCTGGCGTTGCGGGCGATGGAGAGGGGCATGAACGAGGCGGTGCCGTTGAGGATGCGATGTTTGATCTGCATCTCACGGCTGATGGAAAGTTCGCATCTCATTTTAGTGATGCCGGGCTGGATATCATAAAGCCTGAGCGGATCGGGTGCGGGCAGATGGAGCCATGCGGATTTGATCTGCATATGTTCCATGAAGAAGCGGCCTACGAGGTCGCGGTCATTGCCGAGACCCTTTGGCGCCTGTTTGGTGCAAGCCAGCAGGATACGGGCATTCTGGATCGTATTGCATGCGAGGACGAAGCGACGGGCTTTTACGGTGTGCTGTTTACCTTCGAGGTTTTTGACCGTGAGACTTTGGATAGACGTCACGGCTTCATTGGCGGTGATATCTACAAGGTTGGCGTACGTATAAAGATGAATGTTCTTCGAGTTTTTGATCGTACGGGAATATTTGCCATTGAGTCTTGTGGGTGGACTGAATTGCCAAACTTTGTTCCAGACGGCGCCATTGTCGGGTAGCAGCGACTTGAGACCGGGGTCCTGTTTCTGCCAGTGCGCTACGTCGTATTCATAGGGTCCCAGATCGAGGATGGGTTGCGCCCTCTCATAGAAGGGGTCGAGGTCGGATCGCCGTATCGGCCAGCCGCTATGCGGGACCCAATCTCTTTTTTCAAAATCGATAGGATCGAAAGTGGAGCAATAGCCGGACCAGTGATTGCTGGTGCCGCCGAAATAGTGAAGACGCGTGGATTTCAGCGGATAATATCTCTGTCCGGTGGTTTGACCTGCGTAGAGGCCCTGTATCTTCTCTTCATAATCGAATCCTCCGCCTTCGAGGAGAATGACCTTATAGGGGGTATTGTTCCATTCGAGGGCGATGCTAAGACCTGCGGGGCCGGTGCCGATGATGCAGAGATCGCCTTCTATCAGGGAATTGTCGGGTAATTGTCGGGCATCGATATGCATGAGTCAATCTATTGCTGGCTAAAGGAGTAAATCGCGCATTGGCGGGCCTCGGTCCGGGAGAGTACCCAGCCCCCGATGGTGACGACATTGTCGGTGGCGAAATCGTGGCCCACCCTATCTTTCAGCAGTTGAGCGAGACGGGGGGCGTTCGGGGTGCCTTGTATGTCTTTGAGGAGGATATCTATGAGATCGCTCTTGCGGGACTCTTCGGGAATTGCGGTGCGGTAGGCTGAGCCAATATTACCGATGGTCTTCGCGTCGCAGATATGTCCGAGGAAATCCGGAGTTGCGAGGGTGCTAAGGACAGTATCGCTGTAATGACGGCAACCGGCGATAGGAGTAGCAAGAGTGGCTGCTCCGGCAACGGAAAGGAAAATGAAGGTTTTTCGGTTCATATGGCCTGGCTGTAGTCACCAAGTTAGACAGAATTGTGGAAACCGCGAACCCCGATGTTCCGGGCGGTTGGGTTTTTGTTACAGCCTCTGATCCAGAAGATGAGTGAGAGCAGGATCGTCAGGCCGATGAAAATGGGCCAGAATCCTTTTCGCCGGGGCGGAAGGAAGTTGCGGGGTTCGGGGGTGGGCGCCGGTGGAGAAGGATGTCGGGTGCGTTCGGGGGTGGGCACCGGAGGTGAGGTATGACGGACGCGATCGGAGGTTGGCGGCACTGCTGATCTGAGCGGTATCGCAGGGCCCTTGATCCAGCCGGTCAGCGAGCTAAGACCTATCGGCAGTGAAGCGGCGACGGAGGGTCGTTGAGCGGATAAAAGATTGGAAAGGCCGGCAGGTGTCAGATTGGAATCGGCCGCATATTTCCCCAGCACGCCAAGGGCTGCGGGCGCGGTGACGGCGAGGAGAGAGAAGACCGAGGATTCGCGGATGCCGGCATAACGGGAGACGGCGGTCGCGACCGTATCGAGCTTGTCCCCCAGCAGACGTTTTGCGGTGTCGAGTCCATTGGTGACGAAATCGCTGTTCTGCAGATCGCCAAACCGGTTGCCGAGATTGGCGAGTATACCTGTGCCCGATGCACCTTTTGCCATATTCAGGATGCTGCTGGCGCCATCGATGCCTGAATCGGTGCGGGTGATGATGCCACCGATAATGGCCGGAATGATGCCTGAGATCGCTTTTGAAATATTGCTTTCGGTTTCGCCAAGCGAGGCGGCTGCTGCGCGGACCCGATCGTGAGTGAAGATATCTTTCAGTGAATCCAATAAGTTAAATGCCATGGCGCGAACCAATTTATGCTTTTCGATCCCGGATGGATGGCCTGGCAAGGTGGGTAAGGCAAGGTGGGTAAGGCAAGGTGGGTAAGGCAAAATAGGATTTAATCAGAATATAAAAAAATCGAGGCGGGTGAATTATGCAAAGGTTTCCGAGACGGGGAGATGCCGGATCCTTTTTCCGCAAGCGTGGAAGATTGCATTGACGATGGCTGCGGCGGCGGGGCCCTGAGCGGCTTCACCGGCACCGTATGGTGTCTCAGCGGGACGGTCGATCAGGATCACCTCTACTTCCGGGGCCTGATCAAAATGCATGACGGGATAGGTGGACCAGCTGAGGCTGGTGATCCTTTTTTCATCGAATCGCACTTGTTCATAGAGGGTCCAGCTGGCGGATTGTATCAGGCCGCCTTCTATTTGGTTTTTGATGCCGTCGGGATTGATGGCTTCGCCGGCGTCGACGACGGCCCACATTTTTTGGACGCGAACGTCATGGGTTTTGGTGTCGACCGATACGCGTGCTGCCACGGCGCAGTAGGTGCCTGAATTTTTGTAGCGCGAGAAGGCGATGCCGATGCCGGGTTGGGACTGGCGGGCGGATGTGGTGCCGGTTTGGTCTGCGGTGACCGATTGCAATTTGGCGAGCACGTCGCGCGCCCGCGGATCGTCGAGGTGAAGGAGGCGGAATTCGAAGGGATCCTTGCCGGATTTGTCTGCCAGCTCATCCATGAAAGACTCGATGGCAAAGATGTTGGCATAGGCGCCGAGGCTGCGCAGTGAGGAAGTCCGTAGCGGGCCATTGAAGAAATTTGCTTCCACCAGCTGGTTGGAGATCTTGTAATAGGGTTCTGCGTTGCGGTTGGCGCCGCCGCTGAAACCGGAAGGGCGTGCCGCTAAAGGATGTTCGATATAGCGTGCGGCAAGGATATTGGCGGGATTACCTCCTGGTCGTGTGCCATGGGTATCGGACCATAGCGCATATTTCCAATGGGATATCTTACCGTTGTCGTCGAGAAAAGCCTGCAGCTGCATAACCATTGCGCTGCCATAGGGCTCCCAGCCGTGTTCGTCTTCTCTGGACCATTGCAAACGGACGTGTTTTCCGGGGAAGGCCAGCGCCAGGAGTGCGGCATCGGCTGCGGCGTCGTCGGCGCCGTTGTGACCATAGCAGCCCGATCCGGGAACGCCTTTTACATGTATATTTTCAACGGGCATGTGCAGGAGTGCGGCCAGCGTCTCGCGTAACGGATAAACCCCCTGGCTATGCGACCAGATATCCAGCTTATTGTTGTCGAATATGGCTACGGCGCAGGAAGGACCGATGGAGCCATGCATCAGGTAGGGTTTGAAATATTCGGCTTTTAGCGTGGTGTTCGTTTGGAGTGAAGCGACGTCGCCTTTTTCGCCAACCCGTTCGGTCTTCACCGGGAGGGTCTTGAGGTAAGATGGCAACTGGCCGGGAGCGAGTTTAGGAAGGCGTGGTCCTTCGGACCATCCGGCATTTTGCTTTAACCATCGCTGTGCCTGTATGACCTCGTATTCGTGGGCGGCGATGACGCCGAGGAAGCTGCCGTTGACGACTATCTTCAAAATGTTCGGGAATTGTTTATGGACGGCGGATTCGTCCAGATGCGACAATGTTGCGCCGTAGGCCGGGGGACGAACGATCCGGGCGTGTACCATATCGGGGAAGCGAAGGTCGTGGACATATGCAGGCTGACCTCCGACGATGCGGATGTTGTCTTGTCTGAGGGCGGGTGTTCCTACGATGCGGTATTGATCGCGGGGTTTGAGTGTAACCGGAAGGCGGACCTCGTCGGTGATCTGGCGGCCTTCCAAAACCTGCGAGAAGGAGAGGGCATCGTCGTGCGAAGATGCCGGGCGGGCGCCGCCCGGGAGGTGGATATATCCTTTTGTCGTCGTGAGAGTGGTGACGGGCACATTCCATTTTTGTGCGGCGAGTCCGAGTAATTTTTCTTTGGCTGCGGCTGCGGCATAGCGTACCGACATGGCGCTGGCTTCGATGGAATTGCTGCCGGCTGTATAGCCTTCATCGGGAGTGCGGCCTGTTTCGGCAAGGAGGACTTCCACCTGTGACAGATCGAGTTCGAGTTCTTCGGCGGCCACCTGTGCTACTGCGGTAGCGATACCCTGCCCGAGCTCGATCTTGCCGGTGAGGACGCGTACGCGTCCGTCTGACAGTACTTCCAGCCAGGCATTGATACGGGGGTTTTCGCGAAGATCGCCGGGCAGACCGGGTCCTTGTGATGTGTCGGCGTTTTGGAGAAGGGCGCGCGAGGCGGGGCTCACGAAGGCTTCGCCACCGAAACAGAATCCGATGGTGAGACAACCGGCCGACCTTATGAAGTCTCTTCTCGTGTGACGCATACTATAAAGTTACGGAACTATCTTCAGTTGTGAGAGACGCATGCCCGCTTCGCTGTCGTGTGAAGGCGGAAAGACCAGTGGATGTTCGCGGGTGCATTCACCGGTGTCGATGACAAATATCCCTTCGGGATGTTCGATGACCATCACCCATACCGGCAGCCATTCGGTAAAATGGCGATCGAGGAGACGGACGGGACGGCCGCGGGAGGTGAGTCGGATGGAGTGGGGAGCAAACATAGTGCAAAAATAGAGACGGCTCCCACCTGTTGGAGGAGCCGCCCGGACTAATCAAATCCCATAACCATTAAACCTTATCCTATTTGAAATCGAAAATAAAGTTTTCCGAACAAGGAATTGTAGATAAAAGTCGACAAAAATAAAGTCCTTCGCTGGTTAGAAAATATCGTCCGGGCGTAGGTAGGAAAATTGCAGGGCGAAATGAGTACCGAGATATTGTTGGCCGACGATCACTTCATACTCTCGAAAGGGATGCGGAAGGTGCTGGAATTCGAATTCGGGTATAGCAACATCCAAACCGTGAC
>DASYSV010000121.1:0-4517 GCA_036010185.1 Puia sp. | reverse complement strand
CCGGAAGTCCCGTCCCTGAAAAGGATCAGGAAATGAGGCTCCGCTGTGCGCGGCAACGGATGTACTTCGAGCGTCATCCACCGCTGTTTTCCGGACGCCGCCAACGGGATGTTTTCGCTGATCTGCGGCTGTCCTGACGTTCTGGACTTGTGCAGGGCGTTCCTGAGCTCAAATGCCAGGCCGTCCTTTGTCAGCTTCAGGATATTCAGGCTCGGCTTACCGCGCCCGGGTTGCAGCCAGCCGCCGGTGGAGCCCCGGAATTCCACGATATCGAGCTGGTCATTCACGATGACGCCGGGTGGCGAAAAGTGCGACAGCAGAAGGATATCGGCGCTTTTTTGAAAATCGTTCCGGCCAGATTCCTTTCGGATGGGTTTCTCCGTCCCGACCGTTGCGTTCTCGGTGCGGCCGGCGGATGCCGGTAAGAATTTTGCCGGACCGGGCTTGCGGGTGTATATCTTTTCCTTTCTGTCGAAAGGCAGGAACAGGTCCATGGCAGGAGCGGTCGTTTCCGAGTGGCCCAACAAGAGATAGCCATTCTCCTTTAAGGCATAATGAAATGTCGCCAGCACTTTTTTTTGCAAAAAGGGTTCCATATAGATGAGCACGTTCCGGCAGCTGATGAGGTCCATCCGCGCGAAGGGCGGCATTTTCAGGAAATCGTGATGAGCGAATACGCACATTTCCCGAATGGATTTATTGACGTGATAGCTTCCGGCGACCTTTTCAAAATATCTCGCTAGCCGTTCCGGCGAGAGGCCGCCCACTTCCGTCCGGGAATAGATCCCCTTTCGGGCTATGGCGATGGATTTTTCGGAAATATCTGTTGAAAAGATCTGTATCTGGAAGGCGGCGGCCCTGGCGCCCAGGTATTCGTTCAGGCAGATCGCCATGGAGTACGTCTCCTCGCCGGTGGAGCACCCTGCGATCCAGAAGCGCAGCGAGCTTCCCTCTTCTTTACCGGCGAATAGCAGCGGCAGCAGCGATTCGCGAATGGCGTCATAGGTCAAGGGGTCGCGGAAAAATTGCGTGACGGGTATCAGGATATCCTGGTAGAGGAGGTCCTGTTCGGCGGGGTTCTCTTTAAAAAAATCCAGGTAAGCCGTTATCGTCCCGATATTGTTCAATCCCATCCGGCGTTCAATCCGCCTCCGGATGGTCTTTTGTTTGTAATAGGTGAAATCGGTGCCTTTTCTCAATCGTAGCAGCGTGAGCAGTTGTCTGAAGGCGCCCTCCGGGTCCGGGTGGTCTTCGGCTGTCTCCGGCGGCGCTTCTTTGGATACCCCTGTGGATTTAGCGATCTGCAGCGGGATCTCTTCCGGTGTAAGGACGAAATCCACTACGCCGGCATCGATGGCGTTTTGGGGCATCCCGCGAAAGGCTGCCGACCCCTGCTCCTGTGCGAAGGTGAGCCCGCCGCGTTCCTTGATGGCTTTCAGTCCCTGAGTTCCGTCCGAAGCGGTTCCGGACAGCACCACGCCAATGGCATGGGACCCGTGGACTTCCGCCAGCGAAGCAAAAAATACGTCGATGGGCAGGCTTTTCTTATTTTTTGGACGCGGTTGGAGCCGTAATCGGCCGTCATAGGCCGTCAGGAGCTTGTTCGAGGGAATGATGTAAATATGATTGGGCTCGACGTGAACATTGTCGGTGATCTCTTCCACCGGGATGGGAGTGCTTTTTTGCAGGATCTCCGTGAGCATGCTCTCGTGGTTCGGCTCCAGGTGCTGCACCAAAATAAACGCCATCCAGGAGGTTTCGGGAATAGCCTTTAGCAGCCTTTTGAATGCTTCCAATCCGCCGGCCGAAGCGCCGACCCCGACTACGGGAAAGCCATCAGATACAGAATATCCTGACTTATGCTTTTCTCTCGATTTCGCCATGACGCCAGCAGGATTTTTGGAAAGTTACGCTTTATATGGGAACTTGTAGCGTGGGATCACATCTTTCCGGATCCGAGGATGCCAGGAGCTTTCGACCAGCGCATGTGTCTGGCTTATGGAGCCAAGGATACCCGTGTCGCCGGAACCGGTCGTGGGGGGCGATCACGCGGCTCAGGGTCTCGGCGCCAACTACACGCAACGATGAGCTGGTCGATGGTCTCCGGATCGGCGCCGGCCCGGAAAATTACAAGGTTATTGGAAAGGTTACAAAATTCACAGGTTTGGGCTAAAAGAAAAGTTTAGCAAGTTTCCGGTGGAAGATCGTGCCTGGCATATTGTTGCTTGAATTGAGAAGTGGTCAGGCCG
Organism: Puia sp.; assembly: GCA_036010185.1. Taxonomy (GTDB): domain Bacteria; phylum Bacteroidota; class Bacteroidia; order Chitinophagales; family Chitinophagaceae; genus Puia. Next base: position 2,268 of record DASYSV010000121.1, on the reverse strand, counting down.
GTAACTTTTTTGAATTGATTGGAAAGATGCGCGAGGCTGCTGTAATGCATTTTATGTCCAATTTCCGTCAACGTCATACCCTCATAGAGCAGCAATTCCTTAACCAGTTCGATCTTGTGGCTGATATAGAACTTTTCGATCGTGATATTCTGCGAATCCGAGAACAGGTTGGACATATAGGTATAGTCAAGCTGCAGCTTTTCGGACAGGTAGGTCGACAGATTGTATACCAACGGTTCGTTGCCATGGTAGACGACCTCCATAATAACGTTCTTTATCCTTTGCACCAGGATCTCCTTTTTATCTTCGAATAATTCGATCCCGGCCTGCTTCAGTACCTCGCGCAGCGTACCATATTGGGAAGGGGAGAGTTCTTCATCCGTACTTATCTCGCTGATCCCGATGGAAACACCATGAAGGCTAAGCCTATCCAGTTCGTTGCGGACGAACAATAGTGAATCCAAACTAATTATATTCTTTATCAAGAGTTTCAAAATACATGTTTGCCTTGAGACTGCTCCCTGACATGTAAGTTACATAATTTTTGGCAGACCCTGTTCCGGGATGAAATTCGGGTCCTTTAGTCTACCTTACATGCAGGAAGCGAAAAACTCTACCATATGACCATATTATTGGTTGACGATGATGAAGATGACCGGAGTCTCTTTATCGAAGCCGCGAAAGAGGTGGACAGCACGATCATCTGCCACTCCGCTTCCGATGGCATGGAAGCGCTGGCTTATCTGAGAGACGACCGTAACGACGTGCCGGATTTCATCTTTCTCGACCTGCGGATGCCCGGGCTCTCGGGCGAAGAGTGTCTTATAGAGATCAAACGGGAGCCCCGGATGGCCGACGTTCCGGTAATTGTATATACCACTTCCCGGGACGTGCGGGAATCGGTGAAACTAAAACAGCTAGGCGCGGCACATTTTGCAAGCAAGCCCGTTTCCCAGGAAGAGGTCTATTTTATGCTATCTTTCGTGATCGGAGAACGTTGGTAAAATTGATTAATCTTCGACGTAAATCTTATAGCATGATCGAAAAATCAGATCTTGAAGCCATCCTGAAGAATTCGTTATCGTTAACCGGCTGTAGTATCAAGGTCAAGGTATCGAAGTCAACCGTAACGCTAACCGGCCGGGTATATTCCACGGACCAGAAAGATGAAGCGGAGCGAATAGCCTGGAAGGCGATAGGCGTATGGACGGTTGGCAATGAATTAGTGATTGACCGGGCTTAGGTTCAACTATCCGTTCCTTGAGGATGTACCCGGGCAGCTGGTAGAAAAATGATGCATGCCTCGCTTGGACGACCTTCACTTTTTTTGCCAAATCATTAACAATGCAATATGCGCTTCAGTCGATATTGTACGAACAATAATTGTAATTTTACGGGACATGAATAATAACAAGCATACCACAATAGATACCGGCAGCATTGCTTCTGTATCCCTGGTATGTTTGCGTATTGCCCGAAATGCATTTTTCCCACAGACCGGTGACTTCTGCCACAGGCGCCAATTCTTCCCCAACTTTAAGGACTTTAGTACCATCGTCCCCTTGCTGAGTTTCTGACAGCCAGGGGGACCTTCCGACATTTTTTGGCGAGCAATTTCAATTTTAAAACACACGGGCCGACGTGTCCGGATGTCAATGCCCGATCGCGCATCGGTACCTGTTTGGCGGAAGTTTGTCAAAGATGCACAGGACGTTGATTCCGGCTATGGCAAAATCATATAATTATGCAAAAGGACCAGAATAAGCTATTGATCATGCGGGAAGATCATAATTTGATATCCAGGTATATGAATGCCTTCAGGAAGATCAAGTGCAGTGATGCCAAGACGATCCAGCTTCTTTGGGAGCGTCTTCGTAACGCAATTATTATTGACAACAATCTTTTTCCCCGGGATGTGGCAAGACTAAACTCGACGCTAATTGTAAAGAACCTTGAAACCAACCTCGCCGTGGCCTACACGATCGTACTGCCGCGGGACGTCGATAGAAGAAAGAATAAGGTATCGATATTGTCCCCCATCGGCATCGCACTTATCGGGCTGAAAAAGGGGTTATGTTTTAACTGGGAAAGGTTGGCCCGCAAAAAGAACTTTGCGGTATTGGAGATCTATAATTCACCTTCCCTGGAGAGGAGCCATAGGAAGGCGTATCAGTCAAAATTTTTATCCTACTAATTCAACGCATATGCATACGGCTATCAACGAGGTTGTGTTGCTGAGGGACGACTACAAACTCCTTCAGCGTTATG
>DASYSV010000116.1:0-16530 GCA_036010185.1 Puia sp. | reverse complement strand
GCACCGAAGCAAATAGCCCGCAGGAGCGCGCGGACAGCTATGCCTTCCAATTGCCGGTATATCTCTCGAAGATTGCCGACAAAGTCTGCGCTGCGGCACCCAACACCATTTTCGAATTGGATGTCACCGAAGAAAGCCGGAGCATGGGGCTGGGATTTCTATCTTCCGGTAAATACATCATCCTGAACAACGGCGCCTATTTCCACAACTTCGATATCGTTCCCGAATGGCAGACACCGTTGGCCAATGGCAAAACACCCCCGACGACATCCGATTTATTCACGACATCCTCGAACGTTACAAACAGGTCCGGGACGACGTCACCGCCAGCGACCCCATCCGCGAAGGCGAACCGGGCAACAGCAGCGAAACGATAGAAAAGATCAACGTTCGTGACGGCCGCGGCGAAGTCGTCCTTTTCAGCAATGGCGGCCACCGCCGATATATTACGGAACACCGTGTCGACCCGCATATCTGGTGCACTTCCGGCGCAAGCGTGCACCTCGACGCATCCGGCCGCGCCGTCATCGATGTCCCTTTCGACCGCCCGGGCGCGACGATCGTCTTCTTCGGCGTGCTTTAAGGGATTGATAATCCCCAATCATTCGCTACGGAGAGATTTTACGGGGTTAGCGAGGGCCGCGCGGATGGTCTGAATACTCACCGTCAACAGCGCAATGGCGAGGGCGACGGCGCCGGCCACGACGAATATCCACCAGCTGATCTCCGTGCGATAGGCAAACGTCTCCAGCCATTTGTACATGGCCCACCACGCGACAGGAAACGCGATGAGCGCAGCGATCCCGACCAGCCTCGTGAAGTCCCTGCTGAGTAGGCCGACGATACCACTGACGCTGGCGCCGAGGACCTTGCGGACACCGATCTCCTTGGTGCGTTGTTCGGCAGCGTAGGTAACGAGGCCAAAGAGACCGAGACAGGCAATAAGGATGGCGAAGACGGCGAAGGTGATGAAGATCCGGCCGGTCTGCTGCTCGGCGTGATACAATTTGTCAAAGTCGTTATCCATGAAGGTGTAGCTGAACGGCAGTCCTTGCTTAGCGGCTTGGAACTTACTTTCTACCTGCCGGACGAGACCGGAAACATCGCTGGTGTGGAAGCGGACTGCCATGCTGCCCAAGTTAAACATGTTGACCATCATGACAAGGGGCCGTATCTTGTCATGCATGGAGTTATAGTTGAAATCCTTTACAACCCCGACGACATGAAAGGCGAGAGGCTTCAAGTGATCCAATTGATTGGGCTTGAGCTCATCCGCCCGATTGTAGAGGAGCATATTGAGCGGGTCCCTGGCGCCGAACATCGCTACCGCGGCTTCATTGAGGATAATGGCGGTGGAGTCCGTAGGAAATTGCGCGAGGTCGAAGTTGCGGCCTTTGACCATCTGTATGCCGAGGGTGGGAATATAATGGTCGTCGATACGGAGCGTGGTCATGAATGTCGCCTTCCTGACGTCGAACGAGGCATCCCGGAACCAACCTGGCTCCGCGTACTGGCTGCCGCCGACGGTGGGGAGGTCGCCGGTGACGGTGGCGTCGGTGACCCCGGCAAGAGTGAGCAGGTTCTGGCGAAGATTGGCCGTACCATCCAGGCCGAGCGACCAGGTCCCATGGATGACGAGTACCTGATCCCGGTTAAAGCCGACTTCCTTATTTCGAATATAGTGCAACTGGCGATAGATGACGAGGGTGCAGACGATGAGGCCAATAGAAATAAAAAATTGAAAGACCACCAGGCTGTTCCGGAGCCAGCTGCTCTTGAAGCCTGCCGCCATCTTTCCTTTGAGTACATGAATAGGCTGAAAGGAGGAAAGGTAGAAGGCGGGGTAGCTCCCTGCCAGACAGCCGACCAACAGCACCAGGCCGATGAGGATGGGCAGGAACCGGCCGCTGAAAAGCACGTCGGGGTTGAGCGATTTACCGGCAAGCTGATTGAACATCGGTAGCAGCAGGACAGCGATGGCCAGGGCGAGGACGAGGGAGAAGAGGCTGAGGAGGATGGACTCGGTGAGGAACTGGATGATGAGGTGTCCTCTTGTCGAGCCGGAGACCTTACGAATGCCCACTTCCCTGGCCCGGTTGGCCGAGCGGGCGGTGGACAGGTTCATGAAATTGACGCAGGCGATCAGGAGGATGAGCGCAGCGATGACGGAAAAGATGTATACGAACTGGATATTGCTGTTGGCTTCGAGCTCACTGGACTTATTGGAATGGAGGTGCACGTCGGTGAGGGGGAAGACCTGGCACCCGACATGATTACCCGCTTTCTCGAGGTCGGCCTCCGAACTGTGGACCATTTCCTGTAGGGCCTGTCCGATATGGAGGCTGGCGACTGCGTCTACATCCTTCTGGACCTCGGCTCGCGTGGTGCCGGGTTGGACCAGGATATAGGTATAATAATTACTGCTTAACCAGTCGTTGTCGTCGGGGTCATTAAAGGTGTTGGCTTCGCGGAGGGGGCGGATGAAGCTGAAATGGAACTGGGACTGTTCCGGCATGTCCCGGATGACCCCGGTGATCTTGAGGAGTGTATTGTCACTACCCACCTCCAGCGTGCGGCCGATTACATCGGTGCTGTTGAAATAGCGGCGCGCGGCGCTTTCATCGATCACAATGGAGTGAGGGTTGTTGAGAGCGGTATTGGGGTCGCCGGCGATCATGGGCAGGGTGAAGACCTTGAAGATCGTCGAGTCGGCGAAGACGAAACGATGGTCGAGGACGTGGCCGTTACCCTTCCTCACCAGCAGGTCGCCCGGATTGCGGAACCTGACCATCTGCCGGATCTTCGGATAGGAAGCGACGAGAGCGGGGCCGAAAAACTTGGAGGTGGTTGCAGCGGTGTACCGGGTGTTATTGATGTAGCTATCCTCATCGATCCGATAGATGCGGTCGGCGCCCGTGTTGTAGCGGTCGTAACTGAGCTCATCGGTGACGTACAGGACGATCAGCAGACAGACACCGAGCCCGGCCGCGAGGCCGATGATGTTGAGGGCGGTAAAGCCCTTGCTTTTCCCGAGGCTGCGGATGGCGATCTTGAGATAGCTGCGGAACATGGGATGGTCGGTTTTATGACGAGTAAGGCGGCCAGATCAGGGGGATGATCCCAAAAGAATGCCGGGTTTATAAAGTCTTGAAGACCATCCTTCTGTCATGACCTGCGAGAGACCATAATGTTCGGTTTCGATACATTGATCGTGCAGGAACGAGCATCGGCGGGGGTATGCGGGGAATTTGCAAAATCCGCGGTCATGAGTCGGCCCAGCATTGTTAAAGCTCTTATAACACGGCGCGGCAGCATTCTTACTGAATAGAAAAGACCATATATTTATTGCACTCCCAATCTTCTGCCATGTTTAAAAACTATTTCAAGACTGCCTGGCGCAACCTGCTGAAGAATAAATTTTATTCGCTGATCAATATTGTTGGGCTGACCGTCGGTCTGGCAGTTTGCATGCTGATGATGGAATATCTGGAACATGAGCGCAGTTACGATAGTTTTCATGCCAACGCCGACCGCATCTGTTGGGTGCAGTCAAAAGTCCTGCTGAACAACGATTCATTCTTTACGCCCGCAGTGAAATACCAGACTGGTCCGATAGTGAAAAGCCGCGTACCTGGAGTGGATGCTTTTGTTCGTCTTAAGAAAGAAAGGGAAGCAACTATTGTTCAAAATGCTCAATATCCCGATCTGCGATTCGCTGAACAATATGTGGCATTTGCCGACAGCAATTTCTTTCGTTTTTTTTCCTTTAAGCTGCTATCCGGCAACAAGGACGAGGTGTTACGGAATCCTTTTACGGTCGCCATATCCCAAAGAATAGCCAGGAAATATTTCGGGACCGAAAACCCGGTCGGAAAAGTATTGCGATTCAACAATACGGACAACTTTGTCGTGAGTGGGGTAGCTGAGGACGCACCTTCCAATTCAAGTATTACCTACGATTTTCTCGCTTCCATGTCTTCTTTGGCTGCATACAATAAAGGTGAAGAGCTAAAGGAGAATGAGTTTGCGACGTATTTCCTGTTACAGAAACCATCGGATGGCAGCCGCGTGGAGACGGCGCTGCTGGGCCTCTTCAGGGAGGAAAAGTCACCCGTCAAAGTGGATATCCGCTATATAGCAACCATGCTCCCTCAAACGCATCTAGCCACTGGTTCCGCTAATCCATCCAATGTTAAATACCTTTCTGTCTTTCCTTTTGTGGCGGCATTGATCTTATTGCTGGCCATCATCAATTACAGCAGCCTTTCTACGGCCGGCGCGACGGCCAGGGGAAAAGAGATCGGCGTAAGAAAAATGATCGGAGCGGGGCGAAAAGCAATAGTCCTGCAATTTTTTACAGAATCGGCCATGTTTACGTCCGTGGCGTTCATACTGGGCTATGTCCTTTGCATAGTGGGTCAAGCGGTCTTTTTTCGCTTCTTGAATATCGAAATCGACAACCGGTTCTTGTACGGTCCATACGTATTGTTGACATTTTTGGGTCTGTTCCTGGTGTCTGTGTTGCTGGCTGGAGCTTACCCGGCACTGGTGCTATCTTCTTATAAACCCTTGCAGGTCCTGTATAGTCGTGTAATCGGAATTGGCGGCGGCGTGAACCTACGTAGATTCTTCACTGTTTTCCAATTTACTATTGCCGTTACGATCATGATCTGCGGATTTGTCATCCGTCAGCAAATGGATTTTTTCAGACACTCCGATACCAGCCTGAACCGCAGCAATATTGTTATGATACCGTTTTCAAAAAAGGCCGGCAGGCAATATTCGGCGTTGAAAAATGACATCCGGTCTTTGCCTGCTGTTGACATGGTGAGTACCAGCAGCTACCCCATGTATAAGGACTATAATATCAGCGTCATTCCGGGGCCGAACGGACAGGGATTCATACCGCTGCCAAGCTTGCAAGTGGATGCCAATTTCATCCCTATGCTAGGGATTCGCTGGAAGATTGCGCCTCTGGATTCTACTTTTAGCCTGCATCCCGGTTATTCCGTCATAAACGAGGCAGCCGTCGAAAAGATCGGGATTACCGGCAACCCGGTGAACCAGGTGGTAAATGGGCAGTTTAAAGTGGCCGGAGTGGTAAAAGACTTCGATTACTCCTCGCTTCAAAACAAGATTGACGCCATGGTGCTTTCCTTTAACCAGGAAAATGATACCGCGTCCGGATGGGCCAAAAACGGCGGATGTCTTTTTGCCCGGATAAAAGCTGGTAGTAATGTCCCCACCGTTATCGATGGAATCAAGTCAGTGTATTCAAAATATGACCACAGCGCACCTTTCGAGTATTATTTTATGGACGACGCATTCAATAGTATGTACAGCGCAGAAGATAAATTGCACAGGATATTCATGGTCTTTACCTTGTTCACTGTGGTGATAGCATGCCTTGGCCTCCTGGGTATGAGCGTTTTTGAAGTTGCCCGGCGTACAAAAGAGATCAGTATCAGGAAGGTGCTTGGCGCCAGCATAGCAGACATAGCCACCAGATTATCGTCTGACCTGCTGAAGCCTGTGCTGATTGCAATGGCCATCGCATCGCCCATCGGGTGGTTTTGCATGCACCGGTGGCTACAGGGGTTTGCCTACCGCATTCACATTCAGTGGTGGTTATTGCTGATGGTAGGCCTACTAACAGGATTGATTGCTCTGATAACGATCGGTTTACAGGTCGTGAAGGCAGGGTTGGCAAACCCGGTTGCGAGCCTGAAGTCGGAATGAACTTTTGCTCCTAAAAACAAAAACCCGAAGCAGCTCATTGGACACTGTTAGGGAATCACTGAAGAATGCCATTCCGTAAATAGGTGAATCGTGCCAGCTCATCTTTGGAAAGTCATATATAAAGATATTGTAAAGGCCTACCACTATGCTTATGCTTCTCCGCCAAGCGGAAATTTTTTGAGGAACCAACTGGTACCATGGACCGGAACTGGTTTCAGATTGAAACGCAGCAGTTTTGAATCATCATTAATGATGAAAACACAAATCTGTCTAACAATGGGGAGATGTTCTTGCTTCTTGCAAATTTTATCCAAACATTGGCATCAACAAGAAGATTATACATGATCCGTATAACGATTCTTTTGAATGGCTATTACAATGTCTTCTTCGGAGACGTTCTTGAAGTCTGCAGTTTCGGTGATGCTTTTCCATTCCTCATTCAAATCATTTTTGAAGAATTGCAAATAGAGCATTTTAAGCTCAGCTTCGCTTTTAGTACGAAGTTGATCCACCATCTGCGCAAAAGTCGATGGCTGGGATGGTTGATTGAATGGAATATTACTAACCGGAACTGACATATCACAAATTTAAACTTAATTTTCGATAGATCGAAACGAGTTAATTAGTAGATATTCAGGTACTTGCCACGCCGTCGAAAGACAAACCCCTCGCAAAGCGAGGGGTCACTTGTTGCCCAACCTGGGTATGAAAAAGCATTGTAAATCAATTCATACTATGAGAGTGGAAACGCAAATGGAAACACATGGTAAGAGATATTTACCCGCAGGAAACTAGCCGCCAATTTACCCAATGACCTCAGATATCGGCCATCAAGCGGCCCGAATGTTCCTATCGGTGTAAATTAGCAAATTCGATCTTGATCTTCAGGCTTTCTATCATCTTGTCGACGAAAAAATCGAGCATGGCACCAGGCATTGTTTCTTCCAACTCAAAACGGTTCAAGTAGGTATCCCGATCTACATCCTGGATAAAAATGGGAGGATATCCTTCCTTGATCAAGATCAGATTGGTGAAAATCCGGCCTATCCGCCCATTTCCATCGCTGAACGGATGGATTTTATTGAGAAATTCCTGATGGAAAAAGGTCGCGATCGCTAAAGGATGTTTTTCGGTCTCATTGATATCAGCGCTCTTAATGCGCCTATTCGTCTCCGCGACCAGGTCGGCCATTGCCAATGGTACTTCCGTTGGTGGCAAATATTTATGCAGCTTTCCGGTGGATCGAAGCGTCATATTCTCGAAATCCTTGTATCGCCCGGGGTTGAAGAGGCCGTCATCGCTCCATTGCTCGCGGTTCTTCATCAACAGTCGGTGCAGTTCCTTGATACTTTCCTCCGTGATGTCCCTGGAATGATAAGTCTTGAATACCGTCGTCAGGACGAGTTGATGATTAACCATGTCTAGAACCTCGCCGGTCGAAGCATTTTTGGGGGTCACCAAATCGCGTAGCAGCTTGACGGTTTGGCCATACGTGATCGTGTTGCCCTCTATTTTATTCGAATTGTAGGTAAAATCGATCTTAATTTTTTCTAAAAATGCCTGATCCCAATCTTTCTGTGGCGCATGTTCGTCCGCCATACGCTTCAGCCTATTGATGATGCCCAGCTTTTCAGTCATTCTTAAAGTCTATTTCGTAGTCAAATCCTTTGGTCTTGATCTTATTCAGCCATTGCGAATAGAGCCTCTTTCCAATAACCAATTTGCCATTGCGTTGGGTGATTGTTTCTCCCATAATAAAGTGTTGAAGATCCCTTCGAAAGATTTCCTGGACGTCATCCAGGTAAACATCTTTCTTTTCAGAAAGTTTGCGCAGCGCCTCAATGCGCATTGGTATTATCGCCAGATCGGGCATGGTCAAAATCTTTATAAGTCAAAATTACTCAAATTGTTTGGAGATTGCAAGCCATTCATTATCATTAAGGAAGGGCGTTTAAGTCGACGATTTTTTGTCTTATAATGATCCCATTGCGCCAAAGCAAACCTCGGTCTCTTTTCCCACCGGGCTACCGGCGGCGATTCCGACGCCGGGTTCCAGCAAGTTCAGCTCACCGCACTTCTTGCACCGAACAATGATCCAATTGGTAGGCTGAAAAAAGTCTATCTCGATCGTCCTCCGGATTAGGCTGGAAATGGACTTGTAAATAGATTTAATAATTGTCAAAAAGTCATGCAGGCTATTGAAAGTAAGAACGTTGGGAATTAAGCAAAATCGCAGAAAATATTGGTTCATTGCCCGAAAGAAAAATAGAACCTTCGTCGTAGAGTCTTTATAACAATCAGTAAATCTGTCATAAAAACGCTAGAAAAAGATTCTATATTAGTTTTGTTGCCCCGACTGGACGTTTCTCGAACCAATTCCTGGCGGATTTGAGGCTTATTTCAGAATTAAGCGCATGATCTGATTGCTAATACACCTTTTATCTTGTTTAACAAAAGTGGAATCACGGTGACTGACACTCACAAATAGCTCAACCACCACTGCCTGTGCGTCTTCTTGTAATTCGCAAACCACCGGCAAGGGAAATACAGCACCGTAACCAGCAACAGCCAAATCCCATATACCCCCGCTAGCGGGAGGCCAAAAGTATTCGTACTAAAAGCAAAGTCGCTGTGATAGGCTTCGCTCATGTGATGCCCCAACGAAAAGAAAAGGATGATCGTGATCGATTGCGCGAGGAACCAGTGAACGATATAATAGAAAAAAGGAACACTGCCATATACGATCACGATCCGCGAAAGCCGGTTGGTAGCGCCTTCGGTATTCGCCAGGATCAGTAACGAGATCCCGAGTGTCACGCACAGATACAGTAGCGAGCACGGATATTTGGTGACATTCAGAAACGACATCACGCTGAACAGAGAATTCTTTTGCGCCGACCACGGCGCGGGATCGCCATAAATATTGAACGCCCGGAAAACGACAAAAAACGCCAGCAATGCCAGACCGATGGTTGTCAAGGTCCGTCTCCGTTTCGCGGCATCCTGGCTGTACAGCGTTCCGATGGCATAACCCAGGAGCATTACCCCCGTCCATGGCAGGAGGGCATAGGCCAAAACAAAATACCGTCCATGACCTATCGGGTCATGTCTGCTGAATCCGGCAGCCGAAACAAACAGCCGCCAAATTGGATTATTGTCGATCGTGTCGTTGTGGAGCACGTCGATGATATTATGACCAAGGAAGATCACCAATCCGATCGCCCCGATCACCCTCGGACTCGCTTTTGCCCATACCAAAACGCCGAGGAGGATCATGCTGCCGCCAATTGCCCAGATCACCTGTAGCACGATCAGGTGGTAAAGCGGATCTACCTCAACGGCCAAGTTGATAACGAAGACCTCGATAAAAAGCAGCCAGATACCTCTCTTGATCAGAAAGCCGGCCAATTCTTGCCTGGTCCGCCGCTTGCCGGCGAGATAAGCAGAAACGCCGCTCAGGAATACAAAAGCCGGGGCGCAGAGATGGGTGATCCATCGCGTAAAGAAAAGTATCGCCGTGGTCGTATGCAGGTCGGTCGCCAAGGGGTGGCCGAAATGAAGCAAGTCCCTGAGGTGATCGATGGGCATAATAAGCATCACTATCCCACGAAGCAGATCGATGGAGGGAATGCGGTTTTTGGGGGTTGCGGCAATTAGGGGTCTTTGCAGGGCAAAGGGAGCCGCCGTAGATGGAACCATGTATGAAAGATAGACAACTATTTACAAACCAGCATAAAAAAAGCCCGCCGCAAACGCGACGAGAGGTAGAGCTGTTGCCTGACTGGATTATTCCCGTCATCCGGGGGGATGACGGGCTGATCCACCTGTATTTGCATTACCCAACGAGCCCCGAAGCAAAGCTTCGGGGCTCGTTGTTGCCCAACCTGGATTCGAACCAAGACTAAAAGATCCAGAATCTTCTGTACTACCATTATACTATTGGGCAATGGGACCGCGAAGGTACGATTTTTTTGGAATGGCGAAAACCTCAAGGATTAAAATCAAGGTGCTAGCAATCAATGCGTTATTTTTGCGAAAGGAGGATGAACCCATCCGATGAAAAAATCGGTTATGCTACTACTATTGCTGTTGCCTTTGTTGGTAGCGTCAGGCTATTTCTATTTTGGGGTGGAAAAAAGGAAGACGGCGGTCGCGGCGGCGAAAAGAGACCATGACAGTGTCCTGGTGAAATTGACGGATGATGATTTCGGCTGCCGGATCGAAAAATGGACGGCGGGGCAGTTTTCGCGGTGTTTCGGCGAGTTCTACGAGGATAAAAGGGGGGAGTTTTTTGTGAAAAGTTTTGCACTGGTGAAAGGTGCACACGATTCACTTCGGGAAGTGGATGTATTTGTCCGGATCCCGAAATTGGATTCCGGGACTTTCCGCAGCGACGGTATGTATATCATGGATAACACAAAAGTGATCTGCGTTTTCGGTACTTCTGATGGGGGGCAGTATGTGGTGGTAAAGCATGCCGACCCGAAAACATTCAAGGCGTTCAGAAATGTGTTCGGGGGAAAGGATAGCGAGCATGTTTTTTATGAATATGAAATAATACCGGGTATCAGGCCAAATAAGGTGAAGGTGTTAAGTGCGACGGATAATTGTGCTAACTGCGACGGCTATTTCAGGGATGGCGATCTGACCTATCATAACGCGGATAAATTGGAGGCGCGGTTTCGTATCCCGCAAGAATACAAATACACTGAATGAGGATTTATTTCAAATACGTTTTATTGGCGGGCCTTCAGTGGTTGGCGATGCGCGGTTTGGCCCAAAGCGCAAGCGCGAAGGACGACGCATTCAAATTTGCCGACTCGGTTTTCGGGCGTCCCGCCTTCCTCTTCGAGACCCTCGGGCCGGATATACCGGCCGACATGCAGCCCGTCCTCATCCGGATGAACAACGCCATCAGCGCCAATAAGGAATGGTTCATCGAATACCGGAATAAATATGGCGGGAGCGGGCAGGCCCTGCCGTATGACGAACATTTCGGCATCAGCCGCGAGGATTATCGCAAGGTGCAGCATATGGAGACACAACCACCCCAATTGGTGGTCGCGGATTCGCAAAAGGTAGCGGTCAGCAAAGACCACGGCGTCATCGGCTTCAAAAGCGAAGGAAGCACCCACCTTCTCGACTACCTTTTCATCGACATACAACATCAACGGCTGATGTATGGCGGCGATACGATTCCCTATAACGGGCGAGCCAGCGCCGATCCCTCCAATCCCTTCGGAAAATGGCGGGGCTATTCCTGGCGGCTGGAAAGGACCGATGTCAACGCTTCCCTCGCAGCCGGCAAACCCACAGCCCGCGTCATCGAGGTCGATCTGGGGCTACCGCAGATACCCGGCAAAACCTATATTCGGATCGAATACCAGGATATCAAGGCGGGGGTCTCTACGGCAAACATGGAGCTCATCGGATATATCCGTTAGGACTACCCATTTACACGAGGCGCGCGTGTCACGCCCGTGAATCGAATTCCGACTTAGATCGATCGATTTTCGGATTATCCAACTATCTTTATCCTGAAATTGAGGATGTATGAAAAGTGAAGCAAAGCGTTTTCTCTCGATTCGTCTATCCCAGGACGAATTCGATAAGGTCCAGCATTATCTCCAGCAGTCCACATGTCGCAGTCTGACCGAATATGCAAAAAAAACGTTGACCCGTCAGCCGGTTACCGTCAAAGTTCGCGACCAAACCCGTGAGGATATCCTTCATGAGCTGGGCATGATCAGAAGTCTTCTCAACAAGATGCCCGGATCGCCGGACCCTTCGAGGGTCGATCCCAATGTCATGAGTTTTGTCGCCGAGATCTATTGCTGCTTTCGTGAAATTGCCAAAAAATGCTCGCAATCGTAAAATCGGCGAAGAGCGTTCGCGCTTCGCTTAAATACAACGAACAAAAAGTCGAACAACGACAGGCGCGCCTGCTGGACGCGCACAATTTCTGGCAGGAAAAAGAGGAGTTGACTCCGCGCGATAAATGGCAGCGGTTTAACGACCTGTCAACATTGAATCAACGTTCCCAAAAACACTCCGTCCACATCACACTGAATTTTCCGACGAAGGACGATCTGTCCGATCGGAAGATGACAGAGATCGCGACCGCGTTTATGGAACGGATCGGGTTTGCCGAACAACCGTGGTTGACCTACCGGCATCTCGATGCCGGACACCCGCATATGCACATCGTTTCAACGAACATCCGACCCGATGGCAGTCGCATCCCGAATGATCTGCGGTCACCCGCCCATCTGAAACAGATTTGCTTCACGATGGAAGAGGAATACCGCCTCGCCCCCGCCATCCAAATGCCCGATCTTTTCGAGGAAAAGAAGGCGCCTTCAAGAAAGCAAAACTACGGAGGCGAGGTGGGGATCACGTACGGCGAGGCGGGGATCACGTACGGCGATGTGGGGATCACTTCCGGTGAGGCGGGGATCACGTACGGCGAGGCCCGGGTCACGTATGGCAAAGCCCCGACAAAAACGGAGATCGCCCGTGTGCTGGAGCACGTTGTCAACCAATATGCTTACTCCGATCTCGAATCGTACAATGCCATCCTGAGCCAGTATCACGTGCGGGCGGACCGTGGCAGCGAAAACAGCCCGATGTATAGCAATAAGGGGCTGTATTACCGGGTCGTCGACGAGAAGGGGAAAAAAATCGGCGCACCGATAAAAGCCAGCGCCTTTGACCAACCGGTAAAACTGCAGCAACTCGAAACGATGTTCCGGCTGAACCAGGCAAAACTGCAGCAGGAGTCGCAGTTTCTGCGCAATCGTATAGATAGTTGCGTCTGGTTCGCAGGTAAACCCTGCAGCCTTGGCATTTTAAAGGAAGACATGATGCGGGAGAATATCGATATCGTTATCGACGGCAGGCATGGCTTTTTCTATATCGACCATCACGCTAAGATCGCTATCCGCGACACGGATCTTGGCGAGCAGTATAGCGCTTCCGCCATACTACGCAGGACGGGCATCGAGCAGGATATCCGTCAGCTTGCCAATAAGAACCGGTTTCGGCTGACCATTGGAGAACAGCGGGTCTTATCCCAACCCGATGGTAAAAACTCCTCCGAAACGCTAAGCCTTATTTTTAAATTGTCCGGCCGTCACGATGAGATCGTGGAGCATAAATTGAAGCTATTGGAAAAAGAAGAGCTCAGCCAGCATCGCGGGCGGGGACTGGGTCGGTCGCGGTGATGTGGCAGGCGCGCTGAGGGGGTCGCGGTGATGGCGGGGATGCGGCGGGGGCGCGGTGGGGGCGCGCTGAGGGGCGCGGCGCGCTGAGGGGGGGCGCGCTGAGGAGGGTCGCGGTGATGGCGGGGGCGCGGTGGGGGGCGCGGCCGGTCGCGGTGAGGTGGCTGTGGCGCGGGCCCTATTTTACTTCGAACCCCGCGATACGATGCAGTTCCACGGGGTCATAGACCTTTCCATCTTTGACGACCACCCGCACATTGCGGATATCCCGGATATGGTGGAGGGGATCGCCGTCGACGATGATCAGATCGGCATTGCGGCCGGGCATCAGGGTGCCGCTGACCGCCGTCTGTTTCATGACCATCGCGGGGACGATCGTGGCGGTCCGGATCGCCTGCAGGGGCGTCAGGCCTGCCTCCACATAGAGCTCGAGCTCGCGGTCCACACTCCAACCGGGGAAGCCCATGTCGGTGCCCGCCACGATCGGTACGCCCTCGTCATACAAGGTCTTGACCATTTTCTTCATATCCCCGAACATGGGCTTGTATTTCTCCGCCAATGCGGGTTGCATGCCCATGGTCCGGAACAATACCTGCAAGGGCTGCGGCAGCGAGTAGAATGCCGGTTCCATGTTCGTGATCGTATCCTTCACCGACCGGAGCACCATTTCGAATACGCCGAGAGTCGGATCGATGACCGTCCCATGCTCTTTTATGAAGGCAAAACCCGCGGCCGTCTTCGGATCGCTCCAATCGACGAGCCGGTCCTTCGTGCGTGCGAGGATAGGGCCGACATATTGAATATGATTCACCATATCCATTCCCGAATCCACTCCCTGTATCAGGGTCATCCCTTCGGGGATATGGCCGGTAACGGTCAGGCCCAGCCGGTGCGCTTCATCGCAGATCGCCTTTACGATCGGCGGCTTGACGCTGCTATAAATCTTTATCTGAACAAAACCGGAATCTTTATAACGCCGAACCGCCGCCCTGGCTTCATAGGGGTTGGAGGCGCGGATGATACCCAGCCCCATCGGCCCGGGGCCGTCGATGACGCCGGCTTTCAAAATATGCGGACCAACACCATGACCTTCGTCGATGGCACGTTTGACGGCATTGATATAGTTGAACTCATTTCCGCAGTCGCGCACCGTCGTCACGCCCGCGGCCAGATAGGCCGGCCCCCACTCCGCCTGTTCGAAATGCGAGTGCATATCCCAAAGTCCGGGAAGGATGGTCTTGCCTTCGGCATGAATGATCTTCGCGCCAACGGGAACGGCAACAGCGGCGCGAGCGCCGGTCCTGACTATTTTCCCCTTTCGGATCAGGATCACTGCATCATTGGTCGTCTCGCCTGTGGCTACGTCGACCATCCGGCCTCCGACGACCGCCAACGTCCCCGTCTGCGGCTGCGCCGCGTCTCCATGCATCTGCTGCGCAAAAAGCGCCATCCCATACGTGGCCGCCCGCCCGATGAACTCGGGCAACAGCGTTTCATAACGGTCGCGCATCATCTCCAGCTTGTCACCTTCCGCATCATTGGTGATCAGGCAGACGAGATTGCCGTGTTCATCCGTCCACACCAGCTCATTCCCCCAGATCAGACCATGGATGACCATCCTGTCCAGCACCAGCCGCTGTCCGTAAAGCGCCAGCGTATCCTTACCCGCCGCCCTGATCGATACGGCGCCCGTAGGCAAGAGATGGAGGACGGCCGGCTCGCCGTGCTGCCGCCAGTATTGCAATAATAACATCTGTACCGTCCCCGGTGAATATCCCGCCACCGGGAACGCCGGGCCCTCCAGCGCCTGGCTATAGCTGCTGTCGTCTACGGTGATCCAGGCCTTTCCGTCTCGCAGTACGACGCTGTCATGGATGCCCGAAAAACGAGACGTGTTGCCCTTTATCCAAAGGCTTACGGGATCACCCGCAGGCGTCTCCACCATCCGGGCTTCCAGCGGCACTGCCGAGCCGCGGTCCACGAATTTGAAATGTACCGTGTAGACGACACCGCTGTCACCCGTCATTCGGTGATAGGTCTCTTTGCCGATGTTTTGCGCGAATTTATGCAGGAAGAAAGTAGCGCTGTCCTGCGCGGTTCCCGCGCTTGCCGTCAGTGCGGCACAAACAAAGATGAATAGTTGTTTCATTTGATTTTCGGTGCCTCCTTATCCGTTGAAAAACTGTATGGAAAATCGTCTGAATTTATACCTTTCTGCTTATTTGGAACGGCCCCCATTGTCAGCTGAAGCTGACCTCCCGCCTCCAATACCGAATGCGCGATCCAGTTCTTCGTATAGACCTTTCCGTTCAATAACGCGTTTTGTACGTACAGGTTCGTCTCGCTATTGTCAGCCGCTGTGATCACGAACTCCTTCCCGTTCTCCAGGTGCAGAACTGTCTTCCGGAACAGCGGCGTCCCCAGGACATACTGGTCCGTAGCGGGACAGACAGAATAGAAACCCAATGCCGAGAAGACATACCACGCGGAGGTCTGCCCGTTGTCCTCATCACCGCAATATCCGTCGGGCGTGCCCTGGTACAACCGCCGCATCGTCTGCCGGACCCAATACTGGCATTTCCACGGCTGGCCGGCATAGTTATAAAGATAGATCATGTGCTGTATCGGCTGGTTGCCATGCGCATATTGCCCCATGCCCGCGATCTGCATCTCGCGGATCTCATGGATCACTTCGCCATAATAGCTGTCGTCGAAGACGGGCGGCATGATGAACACGCTGTCCAGCATCCGGACGAATTCGCTTTTCCCACCTATCAGATCGATAAGCCCCTGGATGTCGTGGAAGACGCCCCAGGTATAGTGCCAGCTGTTGCCCTCCGTGAAGGCGTCCCCCCATTTGAAGGGATTGAACGGGCTCTCGAAGCTGCCGTCTTTGTTCTTTCCTCTCATGAGCTTGTGCTCCGGATCGAAAAGATGACGGTAGTTCTGACACCGGCTCGCATAGAGCTTCAACTCATCCGCCGGCCGCCCAAGCGTCTTACCCAGCTGGTAGATGCTGAAATCATCATAGGCATATTCCAGCGTCCGCGCCGCATTCTCGTTGATGCCCACGTCATAGGGAACATAACCCAGGGTATTATAATAATCGACGCCTTTACGGCCCACGGCATCGATCGGGCCCGCCGCATTGGCGTCATGCAGCAATGCCTCATACAGCGTATGGATATCGTACCCGCGGAGCCCCTTTACCCAGGCATCCGCCACGATGGATGCGGAGTTGTTGCCGATCATCACATTGCGATAACCCGGGGCCGACCATTCTGGCAGCCATCCCCCTTCCTTATAATCGTTTACGAGCCCTTCCTGCATCTCTTTATTTATCGACGGATATAGTAGATTCAGGAAAGGATACAACGCGCGGAACGTATCCCAGAAACCGGTGCCCCCAAAAAGATAGCCGGTCCCGATCTTTCCGTTGTAGGGACTATAATGCACGATGCGGCCCGTGGCGTCCTTCTCGTATAGACGCATCGGGAAGAACAACATCCGGTACAGACAGGAATAAAAGGTCCTGAGCTGATCGATGGTCCCGCCTTCGACCGATACCTTT
>DASYSV010000109.1:0-10763 GCA_036010185.1 Puia sp. | reverse complement strand
TGTCTCCTCACGTGGCCTCTATCTTCATCGCATTTTGCTTCAGCTTCCCCACTGGTTTTTTCCTGAACCGGCATATCGCGTTCCCGGGCAGCACCTTGCACGGCCGTATCCAGCTGTTTCGTTATTTCATGCTGGTCATCATCTGTATCGGGCTCAACATCATCTTCATCAAGCTGTTCGTAGAACAGTTTCATATCTACCCGACGATCGCAAAGGTCCTGACGACCGTGATCGTTGTCTGCTTCAGCTATGTCACGCAGAAGAACTTCACTTTTAAAATAGAGGAATCCGAATAATTTCCGTGCGATCGGGTAATGCTGGTTTATTTTCGCTGGGTCATGGAGAACCAGTTGCCGATACCATCGAACAGGATCGCTTCCGTCCCGTAGAATTGGTCTTTCGGCTCGCCTTTGAAACCGACTCCTTTGGATCTCAGCTCTTCATAGGTGGCGCGGCAATCGGGGGTATCCATGACGCCCGCGCCCAGGGCGCCTTTCTCCAGCAGGACCCTGAAAGCCTGTGTCGTTTCCTCATCGTAACCCATACCGCCGTTGAGCGGAGCGATCAGCGCTATTTCCAGGTCGGGCTGATCGGGAGGACTGACCGTCAGCCACCGGAATCCATTCTCCATAGTGGCGTCGGTATTGACCCTGAACCCTAATATTCCCACATAGAATTCATGGGCTTTTTGCTGGTCGGTCACGAAAAAGGTGACGTGCGAGACACGTGTGATCATGGTTGTAGTATTTGCCGGTAAAGCTAGGATTTCGCGGGGGAAACGGCTTCTTGAGAATTGCTTTTTGTCGTCAGGGTTTCTATGAAACAATGCGGGATGAACGAACGGGGCGAGTCCTTCACCTGTCTGTTGCGGCCGTGTGTGAGCGAACGATAACTGGCGGGGGCATGACCGATCTCTTTTTTGAACAGGCTGCTGAAGGAGCCGATGCTTTCGAAACCCACATCGTTACAGACCTCGGTCACCGTCCGCGCCTGCCCGGCCAGACCCAGCTGCGCAGCCTCGATCCTTTTGCGGGTGAGATATTGGTGAGGGGTCACCCGGTAGATGCGGGTGAACAGCCGGTGGAAATGATACCGGGAGAGACAGGCCTCACGCGCCAGCCGGTCCAGATCGAGACGCTCGCGGAAATTTCCGTCGATGTACAGCTTGGCCGAAACGATCCTCCTGTAGATGTCGGGAGCAATTGGCATACCTGGATTAAAATTGACAGCCCTAAATTTAATTCTTGTTTTTCAAATCTTTACATGAAATTGCCGGTACGATATTTGGGAAGTTATAGCCCTCAACAATTCGTAACTTTACCTGCTTTTGAACAAAAAGACGCCTATGGTGACAGTCGTGATACCCGCCCTCAATGAAGAAAAGACGATCCGCCAAGCGATCCGTCAGGCCAAGCGAAACCAGTTGGTGGACGAGATCATCGTGGTCGACGATATGTCTACCGATGACACGATAGCGGAGGCAAGGAACGAAGAAGTGAAGGTCATAACAAGCACACACGTCGGTAAGGGAGATTCGATGAGGGAAGGATTACTGATGGCGAAGAACGATATCGTCGTTTTCATGGAGGCCGATATCCCCGATTATGAAGTAGACATCGTAGGAATGCTCACGGCCCCGCTGATCCGCGATGAGGCCGATTTCGTGAAATCCTATTTCGAGCGATCCGGAGGCCGGATGGCGGAGATCCTCGCCAAGCCGTTGCTGGAATTCTTTTTCCCGCACCTGCTGAAATTCAAACAACCGCTGAGCGGGATGATCGCGGGCAAAAAATCGATCCTGCAAAAGGTGGAGTTTGACAACGACTACGGGGTTGATATCGGGTTGCTGATCGATATGCACCAGGTGCAGGCGCGTATCGCGGAAGTCTGTATCGGCGAGGTCGGCAACGACCGGCAGCCGCTTCATGTGCTGAGCCGTATGGCCAAACAGGTCGCCAATGCCATATTCAAACGGGTGAATATCTTCGACAGCCGCCGCCAGCAGGAGGACGCCCCGCCTGCCATGCGCGAGCAGGTGGAATTCGCACTCAAGGAACTGGTCCGGGCGCCGAAAAAAATGATCGTCTTCGATATGGACCATACGCTTCTGCAGGGCAGCTTTATCCAGGCAGCCGCCAAACAGTTCGGCTTTACCCGCGAGCTGGCCGATATCCTGGGCCAGCAGAAAAGCAACTATATAAAGACCCAAAAGATCGCACGGCTGCTGGAGGGAAGGACCTTTGCCGAGCTGATCGACGTTGTGGAATCCATTCCCCTGATCGGGGACGCGGTCCAGGTGATCAGGGAGTTACAGGTCCGGGGCTATGTCTGCGGGATCATCAGTGACAGCTATCATGCGATAGCCAATCATATCAAAAATTTGCTCGGACTTGATTTCACGCTGGGAAATGAGCTGGAATTCCGGAAAAGCGTTGCTACCGGTGAGGTCAAAATACCGTCCCAGCTGTTACGCGACCGCTTCAGCCAGTGCGATCATGATCATTGTAAATCAAATATGTTTCAGTATATCCTCCACCGTTTTGGGATCAGCCTGGCCGATTCCGTGGCAGTCGGGGACGGTGAAAATGATATTTGCATGGTCAAAATGGCGGGTACAGGCATCTCCTTCAACTCCATCACTCCGATCCTCGATGAGGTGGCCGACTACGTATTCCGGGGTAATTCGCTGAAACCCGTATTGGAAGTGGTCCGCTAAAGCGCCGTTAGAGCGTGCGACCCGGCCTGACAAAAGGTCTGACATTTTTTCACTTTTTCGGGCGTGGCATCATAGTTGTCATGGTACCCCGGAATTACTTACAAAACCTTTAAAATCAGATAAATTATATGGGAAAAATTATAGGAATTGACCTCGGCACGACGAACAGTTGTGTAGCTGTCATGGAAGGCAATGAGCCCGTGGTGATCGCCAATGACGAAGGGCATCGCACCACACCTTCCATCGTGGGTTTCCTCAAAAACGGGGAAAGAAAGGTGGGAGATCCTGCCAAGCGCCAGGCCATTACCAATCCTGTTAACACCATCATGTCGGTTAAAAGGTTCATGGGACGCCGATACGACGAAGTAACCAACGAAATTACACACTGGAGCTATAAAGTAGTGAAAGGCGACAACAATACATGCCGCATTGACATTGACGGTCGTCTGTATACGCCGCAGGAAATATCGGCCATGATCCTTCAGAAGATGAAGAAGACGGCCGAAGATTATTTGGGTCAGGAAGTGACGGAAGCGGTGATCACCGTCCCCGCCTATTTCAACGACGCACAGCGCCAGGCTACCAAGGAAGCAGGCGAGATCGCAGGTCTCACCGTTCGCCGTATCGTCAACGAGCCCACTGCCGCTGCGCTGGCCTATGGACTGGATAAGCAGGGGAAAGACGAGAAGATCGCCGTATTCGACCTTGGAGGCGGTACGTTCGATATTTCGATATTGGAGCTGGGCGATGGCGTTTTCGAAGTTAAATCCACCAACGGGGATACCCATCTGGGTGGTGACGATTTCGACAAGGTGGTCATGGATTGGCTGGCCGACGAGTTCAGGAAAGACGAAGCCGTCGATCTGAGGAAGGACCCGATGGCTTTACAGCGTCTCAAAGAAGCCGCCGAGAAAGCCAAGATCGAGCTGTCCTCATCGAGCGAAACGGAGATCAATCTTCCCTATATTACCGCCGTGGACGGAGTGCCCAAACACCTGGTAAAAAAACTCACCCGGAGCAAATTCGAACAGTTGGCCGATTCCCTTTTCGAAAGATGTCTCAAGCCCTGCGAGCAGGCGTTGAAAGATGCCGGAATATCGGCTTCGCAGATCGACGAGGTCATCCTCGTCGGCGGCAGTACGCGTATCCCGAAAGTGCAGGATCTCGTCGAGAAATTCTTCGGCAAAAAGCCCAACAAGGGTGTGAATCCGGATGAAGTGGTAGCCGTCGGGGCGGCCATCCAGGGCGCCGTTCTCACGGGTGAGGTAAAGGACGTACTCCTGCTGGACGTAACCCCGCTGTCGCTGGGTATCGAGACCATGGGCGGAGTCATGACGAGACTGATCGATTCGAATACGACCATCCCGACCAAGAAATCGGAGACCTTCTCCACCGCGAGCGATAACCAGCCCGGCGTTCAGATCCATGTGCTGCAGGGCGAGCGTCCCATGGCTTCGCAGAACAAGAGCCTGGGCATGTTCAATCTCAACGATATTCCGCCTGCCCCGCGCGGTGTACCGCAGATCGAAGTCATCTTCGACATCGATGCCAACGGTATCCTGCATGTCACGGCCAAGGATAAAGGCACCGGTAAGGAACAGAAGATCCGTATCGAAGCCGGCAGCGGTCTGAGCAAGGAAGAAGTCGAAAAGATGAAAGCCGAAGCCAGGGCCAACGAAAGCAGCGACAAGGCGACGCGCGAAAAGATCGACAAGCTCAACCAGGCCGACAGCCGCATCTTCCAAACGGAAAAGCAGCTGAAGGAATTCGGGGACAAGCTGCCTGCCGATAAGAAGGCGCCGATCGAAACCGCCCTTTCCAAACTGAAGGAGGCCCATAAATCGGAAGACGTCGCAGCTATCGATGCCGCGATCACCGCGCTCGACAATGCATGGACGGTCGCTTCCGAAGAAATGTACAAGGCGTCGCAACAGCAGGGCGGACAGCCCGGAGGCGGGCCCAATGGGCCCGATGGCGGCGGCCAGGCCAATACCGGCAGCGAGAATGTAACAGATGCCGAGTTCGAAGAAGTGAAGTAATCGATACGAGCCCCGCACCAGCGGGGCTCATCATTTATATGATATCCATTCTTCGCATGAGGAATGACGCATTGCGGTTGCGCGCGACACCGCGTCGCAGCCGGTAATCGAAGTGCAGCTCCTCGCCTTCGATGACGCTCTCGAAACAATAGTTGCTGATTGCGCCGGGCATTTCGCCTTCCAGCTGTCCCAGCGTCAGATCGTGAGTGGCGAAAAAGGAGAGACAGGGATATTGCAGCAATCGCCGGATGAATTGTTCGGAACCATAGGTCTTGTCCTCGGAATTGGTACCGCGGAGTATCTCGTCGATGAGGACAAGCGCCGGTTCGCCCGCGCGAAGCCGGTGGATGATCATCTGCAGCTTATTCAGCTCCGCCATAAAATAAGAGGTCTGTTCCTGCAGCGAGTCGGTGATCCTGAGCGAGGTCAACAGCTGCATCGGGGTGAACGTGAATGTCGTGGCGCATACCGGCAGACCGCACTGCGCCATCAGCAGGTTGACGCCCACGGTTCGTAAAAAAGTTGTCTTGCCCGACATATTCGACCCCGTGACCAGGATGAGCCGCTGGTCGCGGCCAATGGCGATGTCGTTGGCTATACGGCGCGTGGCGGGGATCATCGGATGTGCCAGACCGGTAGCTTCGATGAGAAGAGGGCCGGCTACCGGTGAAGGATAGATGTATTCGGGGTGATTATACGCGAAACCGGCCAGCGAATTGAGCGCCTCGACCGTACCGACGGCATCGATCCACGCCGGGAACCCCGCCCGGTTGGCAGTCTTCCAGCGCTCCAGCGCGATCATGCAAAGCAGATCATAAAAAAAGAAGGTGTTCAGGATCAGGTTGACCAGGAGGTTGAGCCGCTGATCGAAATAGGAGGACAACCGGGAAAGCCGGCGCATAGCCGAAGAAGCCTTTTCCGTACTCTCCTGTACCTGCTGCAACAGATGAGAGCCCGTGGTTGCGGTCTGGTTGAACACGGAAAGAATTCCGGCATACTGGTCGAGCAGCGCATGCTGGTGACCGATTAGACGGTGCTGGGTGTTGATATAGCGCGACCAGGCGCCCGTTATCGCGCGGGAAATGATGATGCCGGCAATGATCAGGGTGTAATTGCCATTGTCGAAGAAGAGATACAGCCCATAGAGGTTGAACAGGGAGAGTGCGGCGATGACTAGCCAAAGCCAGGGACGGTTGACCAGACGTGGCGGCGTATCCAACCAATCATCGAGGTTTTTGTTTTCCGAAGCGTTATGACCGCCAGACTGCCCCGCCCGTTGCGCGTCTTCCCCGCTGACCATTCCAGTCGCCGTAAGGAGTTGCCGGATTACCGCCTGGGGCGTGAGGACACGGATCGCTTCCTGCTGCTGTTGAATGGTTCCGGACATGAGAAAAGGCTGACGCAGCCGTGCCGCCAGATCGGAGGCGCCTGGCGCCGTGGTGGTCCGGTTCAGCACGTGAAAAAGCGATCGTGGACCGAAGATATCGAGGTCATCGAGATAATTGGCGCTATCCAGCCAGGACCCGCCATCCGGAAACCGGTTTTCGGCCCCTCCCAGCTGAGCCAGCTCGTTTTCACAGACATACCGGAGCTTCTCCTGCAACCGGCGCTTGTCTTTCCAACGGAGATAGATGTTGACGCAACCGATGAAACCTGCGGCTGCCAGGATCGCCGAAACCAGCCAGCCGGCCGAAAGCCCCTGTATCAGGGTATAGACGGACCCGGCGAACCAGGCAAAAACGAGTACCCGCAGAATAGCCAGGCTATTCAACTTATTTTGCAGTCGACGAATCTCCATCCGACAGGCGTCGACCTGACCCTGGTAGTAGGAGTGAAGGGACATTACATGATATCCATCGCCTTAACGAAGGATGTGCATACGAAAGGAAGAATCAGGGTGAGATAGGAAAAATGCGTGGCAACGGCCCAGATCAACGCAGCCGCGGAGACAAAAAACAAGATCCAATAGGCGCCGGTATTCTTCTTTTGCTGTTCCATGAGAGAAATTTGTGCGAATTTAGGGCAAAAATTATTTTAAAGCGACAAGGAAAGGAATTTATCCATAAATTGGCGATATAATGTAATAAATACACATTAACGATGGCGTCGGGGGTAAAATGGCTCCCGGGTTTTCGGCATATGGCCAGCAAATTGCAAAAGATCACACCAAGATGACAACGCTCAAACTCGATTTCTATCTGCGTTTTTATACACATCCCGGCCAGTCAATCCTTTTATCGGGGAATCTCCCGGAATTGGGCAACGGGGAGATCGCTGCGGCCATCCCACTTGAATATGTCAACGGCGAATTCTGGCATCGGAGCGTAGTTTTGGGGGATATCCCATCGTCGCCGGTGCAATATCACTATATCCTGAAGAACATCGATGGAACGCTGACCGAGGAATGGGGCGATGACAAGTTCATCGAAACGCCGGCCGCCACCGTCGAAGAGCTGCAGGTGATCGACTCCTGGAACTATGCCGGGGAGTTTGAGAACGTCTTTTATACTTCTCCCTTCAGACAGGTGCTGCTGCCCCGGCATAAAGGGAAAAAACAGAAAAAGAAGACCGGTACAACCCATGTCTTCCGGGTAAAGGCCCCGCTTCTGGCGGCGGACGAAGTCGTCGGACTCCTTGGTAACGCCGGCGCGCTGCATGACTGGGGCGCCGATGAGGCCGACCCTCTGCTGCTCTCTCCGGATGGCGACTGGTGGACGCTGGCGCTTTCCATCCCTCCCGAGGCCTTTCCCATCGAATACAAGTATGCTGTTTATCATAAAAAGGATCGCCGGCTGATCGGGTTTGAAGATGGGCCGAACCGCCGTCTTCCCGGTGACGCCAGACCGAATAAGATCAGCATCCTGCATGACGGATTCGTCCATATGCCCAACCGGGGCTGGAAGGGTGCGGGCGTTTCGGTACCCGTCTTCAGCCTGCGTAGCAAACGATCGTTCGGGGTAGGGGAGTTCACCGATCTGAAGGCTCTCATCGACTGGGCCGTCAAATGCGGTCTGCGTCTCGTTCAGATCCTTCCCGTGCAGGATACCACCGCCAGCCATACCTGGCAGGACTCATATCCTTATGCGGCCATATCGGCGTTTGCCCTACACCCGCTGTACCTCAACCTGGAACAATGCGCAGGTAAGAAATATGCCCAGCTGATCAAACCCCTGCATAAAAAACAAAAGGAGCTAAATGCCCTTCCGGAAGTGGATTACGAGCAGGTGATGAAGATCAAATTGCTGGCTATTAAAGAATTATACGAATTACAGAAAGAAGAATTCAAGGACGTTCCGGATTTCCAGACATTTTTCCGGCAACACCGTAACTGGCTGGTGCCCTATGCCGCCTTCTGCTATCTCCGGGACAAACACGGTACCCCGGATTTCACCCGTTGGAAGATGCACAACAACTATGATGAGGACGCCATTCTCCGGTATACGGCTCCGGGTACGCGGCACTACGATTCCATCGCTCTGCACTATTTCACGCAGTATCATCTGCATCTTCAGCTGAGGGAGGCCGTCGACTATGCGCATGAGAACGGGGTCATCCTCAAAGGCGATATCCCGATCGGTATCTTCCGATACAGCTGCGATGCCTGGGTAGAGCCCCGGCTTTATCATATGGAAATGCAGGCGGGCGCACCACCGGACAATTTTGCCGTAAAAGGACAAAATTGGGGCTTCCCGACCTACAACTGGGAGGAGATGCGCCAGGACGGCTATTCCTGGTGGAAACGACGGTTTGCGCATATGAACAATTATTTCGACGGGTTCCGTATCGATCATATCCTCGGCTTTTTCCGCATCTGGAGCATCCCCATGGACGTCGTGGAAGGCATCCTGGGTCGTTTCGTTCCGGCTATCCCCGTGTACCGCGTGGAATTCGACCAGCGGAACATCTGGTTCGACCATGACCGTTATACCCGGCCCTTTATCAATGAAGCTGTTCTGTGGGAGCTGTTCGGGAACGAATCGGATCACATCAAAGACAACTTTCTGCATCCTACCGGGAACGGCTTTTATGTCCTTCGGGAGCCCTTCGATACACAGCGGAAGATAGAGCAGTGGTTCGGCCATCAGCCGCCGGGAAGCTGCAACGAGAAGATCAGGCAGGGGCTTTACGACCTCGTATCGAACGTCATTTTACTCGGGATAGAGGGTTCGGAAGGCCAGGAATACCATTTCCGGATCTCGATGGAACACACCTCCTCTTTCCGTTACCTGGAATGGCACACCCAACAACAGCTGAAAGACCTTTATGTCAACTATTTCTATAGCAGGCAGGACGATTTCTGGCAGCGTCAGGCAATGCGCAAGCTGCCGGCGCTGAAACGCGCGACCAATATGCTGGTTTTCGGAGAAGATCTTGGCATGGTGCCCCGGAGCGTACCGGATGTGATGCGGCAGCTGGGGATCCTGAGCCTGGAAGTCCAGCGCATGCCGAAAAACCCGCAGAAGGAATTCTCGCATCCGGCGCACGCCCCGTATCTGTCGGTGGTGACGCCTTCCACCCATGACATGAGCACGATTCGCGGCTGGTGGGAAGAAGACCGAACGATCACGCAGCGGTTCTTTAACCGGGAGCTGGGCCAATGGGGAGAAGCGCCGGTCTTTTGCGAACCCTGGATCAATAAAGCCATCGTCTTGCAACATTTGCATTCGCCCGCCCAGTGGGCGATCTTCCAACTGCAGGATATCATGGGTATAAGCGACGAATTCCGCCGCGAGAACCCGCATGACGAGCGGATCAATGTGCCGGCCAACCCGCATTATTATTGGCGGTACCGTATGCACCTGACGCTGGAAGAGCTGCTGAAAGAAAAGACCTTTAATGCGGAATTCAGAGGGGAGGTGGAGAACTGCGGGCGCTGGTTCCCTGAATAGTTACAGCCGGCGCGCTGAAAGCGGCAACCGGCTGCGGGAGAAGGGGTTAAATTTTTCAGGCTTCTACATTATCTTGACGAAGGGCTGTACATATTGGGTAGAACCTTCACGGTTGGTTACACGCAGGAAATAGTTACCGTTCTTCAGACCGGAGAGACCAACAGTCTGCTGGTTGTTACCGGCATACAGTTGTTGCTGGGTCGTCAGCAGAACAACACCGGAGATATCGAACACCTGGACGATCACCTGCTGGGAAGTAGTGGAAGCAACGGTATAATTGATAGTCGAAGTAGCGGGGTTGGGATAGATGCCTATCGTATTGGCTGCAACAGCGGGAGCATTCTTATAAAGCGTCACGATCTTAGAGTAGCGAACGACGCCATCACGGTCCACCTGACGAAGACGATAGTAGTTGTTACCGATGACCATATTCTCATCTTCGAAAGTATAAGTCGTCTGATTGCTGTTGTTCATACCTTCAACAACATTGATCGAGTCATAACCGCCCTTTTCGCCGGCCCTTTCGATCACGAACATTTTACAATTCGTTTCATTTTCCATGACCCAGGTGAGATTTGCACAGCTGTTCTCTACCTGACCGTCAAAGCTCAGCAACAGAGCGGGAGTAACAACGGCATTGCTGGATTGCGTTTGCTGTGCGTTGGCCTGCTGACCGGCAACAGCGAAAAGAATGATAGCGAAGAACGTGATGCGAAGGGTCTGAGAAAAGGTAACGATCGATTTCATACTGGTAAGGATTACGTGAATGCTGAATAAGTAAGCAAAAGAGTGCCAAAACACAATCTATTCATTTTCAATATTTTGGAAGCGCATCTTTGCCGAATCTCTTCCCGGAGTGGGAAAATTTTTCTCGATTCTGCAAAAAAGGTCGTGGAAACCCCAGCCCGGATGGTAATTTCCGAAGGGGTCCGAACGGCGCTTACCCTTATCTTTGCCCCCCATGATCTGTACACATTATTCTTATAGTCTCCCGTTCCAACATCCGTTTACCATTTCCAGGGCCACCAAGACCCATCAGCCTACCCTCATCGTCAGGCTGGAACTCAACGGCCTGGTCGGATATGGCGAGGCGCCGGCAATCACCTATTATAATATACC
>DASYSV010000100.1:0-7282 GCA_036010185.1 Puia sp. | reverse complement strand
TATTATAAACTGAATGACGGAAGTAACCAGGCGCTTCAGAATATCAGCGTGCAGATCCAATACTTCAGCAGTAAGTCTTCCATCAGTTCGGGCGTGCTCGGCGGGATACTCAATTCGGTGAACAGCCTGCTCAGCGGTAATGTCATCTCCACTTCCGCGAACCCCCGACCACCCCTGATCATCATCACGCGACGAGAGTAAAAAGTCTTTAGCAATCACAAATATCGGATACGGCAAGGCGAAGGATTTCCATCTTTCGCCTTTTTTTTGGAGATTTATCCAAAGTACGCACCATGTACCCGAGGATCGCCGTATCGTTATCGACCTTTTTGCTATTGGCGGGGCTTGTCTTTGGCTATCCCGGAGGCATGCCGGGGGGGCTGCTCGCGCTATACCGGAGATCCGACAGTCTTTTCCATCTTACCCGGAGCACTCCTTCCACCGACAGCATGGCGCTCGCGGGTTTCAGCACCGTTATCAAGGGTTTGGAGGCATTGGGGAGCCCGCCCGACGGCGGGACCGACAGTCTGCTTGCGGGCGCGCTTTTACGAAAGGGTGTCCTGCTGGATGCCGCGGGTGACTTTGAAGGGGCGAAGACGGCCTATTGCAAAGCGCTGTCGCATCATCGTATCGACGATTCGCTGGTCTTCGTCAGCGAGGTCTATGCCGGCGCCACCTATTACAACCTGAACCATTTCGACAGCGCCAATTATTTCCTGTTACGTGCGATGACCAAGGTAGGCCGGTTCAACGACCGGGATGATGAAGTGCGGCTTTACAACACGCTGGGGGTCCTTTACTACGACAATGGCAACTATCGCCAGGGAAAAGATTATTTCGACAGGGCCCTCGAGATGGTTAGGGGACGAAGGCCGCTGGACACCGCCGCAGCGGTGAGTCTTCAAACCAATATTGCCACCTCCTTTTTCCGGCTGGAACAGTATCAGCAGGCGTTGTCCATCTTTCGCCAGCTGTTGTCCTATCGTCCGCTGACCAATTATGTCAACATGAATATGGGCAGGGCCTATGCCGCCCTGAGCGAATATCCCGCCGCACTCGCCTGTTTCCGCAAAGTCGACGCCGGGAAAATACCCGGAGTCTGGAACGAGATGGCCAATGCGCAGCAGCAACTGCACCGGCCGGATTCCTGCAGCTGGTATCTGCATCGGCTGCAGACGGCTGCCCATGCGGATCCTACGCGTTTCAACGTGCTCGATCTGGGAGTCAACGCCCTTTATGAGGCCGGGTGGCTGCGCGCTCAGGGAAAGCGCGCCGATGCCCTGGTTAGTCTCCAACGGGCCATTGTTATTTTTTCGCGCAATTTCAAGAATACCGATGTCAATTCCAATCCTTCGAATTTTACGGGCTCCTTTGCCGAGTACCGACTATTCGACGCGCTCGTCCAAAAAGCCGAACTGTTCCGCCAATTGTACGGGGGCGAAGAGGGCGAGGGGCACCGGAGCGCGAGGCCGAAGACCGACGAGACATATCTGAAGGCTTCCTATGCCGCCTATACCTCTGCGTTGTCGCTGTTGCGCTATATCGAGAAGAGCTATGCTACCGACGAAGCCAAACTTTTCCTCAAGAAAACGAGCGGTCCGGCGCATGCCGGTGCGTTATCCGTCGCTTTACAACTGTACAAACTGCATCCCAAAGAAGATTATCTCGAGCAGGCCTTTCTCATCAGCGAGCGGAGCAAGGCCTCGGTGATCACCACCCAGCTGGAGGAGCGGGAGTTCATGGGGATGACGGGCACGGCGCAGGTGCTGCTTCACAATTTAAACGATTGCAAATACAATATCGCCCGGCTGGACGTACGCATTGAAGGCACCTCGGATAGTGCGGAGCTTGTCTCGCTGACCCGGGAACGCGAAGCGGGTGAGCTGGAGCTTTCGCGTCTGCAACAGCAGATGGAGCAGAACGGCGAATATTACAAGCTGAAATACGAAGACACCAGCCCGGGTATCCACGATCTTCAGGGTGAGCTGACAGGCGGCCAGGCGATGATCAGTCTTTATGCCGCGGGAGGGGTATTGCATGTTTTCGTCGTGACGAAGGACGATTTCAAATATACCCATATCGATAGTCTTTCGCGGGTGCAGGCCGATGTCGCGAGCTGGCTGGATGCACTCAAGACGACGGGCAACGGCCGGCGTTTTCATGGTGAGGCGATCGGACGACGATTGTATACCGAGCTGGTCAATCCGATACAGGCCGTCGCGGGGGGCCAGCGGGAATGGATCCTGATCCCCGATGGGTTCCTGTATCTGTTGCCCTGGGAATCCCTGCCGGCGGATGCGGATGGCCGGCAGTATCTTTTGGAGACGACGACGATCAGCTACCGGTGGTCGTCAAAATTACTCAGGGAGGGCGGGGAGGGACCGGAAAAGGCGATGGGAGTGTTGTCCTTCGCGCCGTTTGAGAAGGAGGGGGACGGGAGTTTTAGCCGGCTGGCCGCTTCGGGCGAGGAGATCGCGGGACTGGCGGGGGCTCAATATTTGGACCGTAATGCGACAAAGGCGGAGTTCCTGCAAACCGTGAATCGTTATCCTATCGTCCATCTCGCCACCCACGCCGTATCCTCCACCGACAATGCAGCGGCTTCCTTTATCGCCTTTTATCCTGTCCGGCATTCGCCGATGGAAGATCGTTTGTTCCTCGAGGAATTGTATGGTCTCGATCTGCGTCCCACCCGGCTGGTCATTATCAGCGCTTGCGAGACAGGAGAGGGGGAGGTAGTGGCCCAGGAAGGGGTGATAAGCCTTGCGAGGGCTTTCGCGTATGCAGGTTGCGGCAGCACGATCAATAGCCTTTGGAAGGCCGATGACCGGGCGACGTCCTTTATTCTCCGGCAATTTTATGTACATCTGAAGGAGGGGGAGACAAAGGCCAGGGCGTTGCAGCTGGCCAAGCTGGATTATCTGAAAAGCGATGCCGTCGATAAGAGTCCTGCCTATTGGGCGCATCTCGTATTGACGGGGGATAGTAGTCCTTTGTATTCGGGATCTCTTTCTTTGTGGTGGTGGTTACTGCTGGTGCCGGTGGGGGTAGTGGTGTGGGGGATCGGCAGAAAACGGAAAAAAAAGTCGACGATTCAGAGAGTTCGTGCTTGATGGCCGGTGATAGAGTTTCTTAAAGGGTAATTATTACGCCGACTTTTTTCGGTTTCAGTGGTTCCAGAGGATTGGGTTTTGCAAACGGGGCTTCGGTTTTCGCAGGGCGGATCTTGTGGGTGGTTTTCGAGGATTGGGTGGCTTTTCAAGGATGCGGCGGTTTTTCAAGGATTGGCGGTTTTCATGGGTTGGATAGGGCTTTTCCAAAGGATACGAACTACGGTCGGGTTTTTCAGGCTATCGGGGGTTCTTCCTAAAGAGTTAATGGGTACGATCACTAATTAGTAATCGCCGGAGATCGGGACGTAACCGGGTCAACCCCGGTTTTTTATTTATTTTCCTTGTATTGGGCCAGTCTGAGGTCGAAAAAGGACATTTTTGCCACTTTTTCATGATACTGGTGATGGGCGTCGGCACGTATCTTTTCGAGGATAGGCATCGCTTCGTTGACATTCCCGCGAGCCAGCCAGCTGATTGCGAGATAGTATTCGGCCTCATCCTGGTAGAAATCGGTGCCCGCATGGGTATTGACGGCGATGATCTCTTCGAAATGGGTGATGGCGTCGTCGTATCGTTTCAGCTCGAGATCCGCCATGCCTGCCAGGAAATCGGTCTGGTTATCCCGGCTTTTAGCCGTGCCGGCCAGTGACAATACGGTCGTCCAGTCTTTGGCGTCGTAGGCCTTTACGATGGGCTGTTCGTCGCCGGCGCCGCGGGCGGTATTCAGCTCGAAGGAGGAATAATAGCGGTCGTATAGCGACTGGCTGCTGATCGAAAGATATTTATACAGGAATGCGCTGCTGGTGATGACCAGGATAAGGGCGGCAGCCCGGAGGCTGTATCTCCGATAGATGGACCGAACGACAGCACCGGTAGGTTCGGAGGTCTCCACGGTTGCGCCACTTGCCGACCCGGAGGTCTCCGCAAACGGGACAACACGCGTACCTTCCTGCTCTGCTTTCAAGGCAGCCCTGACGGCAGAGACCTGCTCGTACAAACCGGCATCACGGATGGCATCCACGGCCATATGCAGATATTGCCATTCCTGCGAAGCTTCCGGGTTCTGCTCCAGCGACGGGCCGGTAGCCGGGTTTCCGGAAAGACTTTCATCAAGACGGTCGATCAATATGTGTGTCTGTTCGGGTGTCATGGCATTGACTATTTTAGGGTTTCCTGCATCTGCCTTGCAATGGCAGGATTAGATTTTATCAAACCTGTCAATTGCTGAAGGCACTTGTATTTTTTATTTCGTACCACCTGCTCATTCTCATAAGGCAGGTGACTGACGATCTCTTTCATGGACATGTTCTCATAATAGAACAGCAACAGCACTTTCCGGCACGCTTCCCCGAGCTGGTCCACCAATTTCCGGAGCTGACGTTTTTGTTCGAGCTCCGTGATATGATGGCTTACATCGGCTTCATCCTTGTCGCGTCCCAGCTCGAATTGCCGGTCGCGATGGTCCGAACGACCTCTTTTCTTCAGTTCGTTGAACCAGCAGTTCCGCGCGATGGAGGCAAGAAAAGTCCTGACGGTGGCTTCCATACGGTATTTCCCTTTTCTTACGATGTCGATAAAGGCAACGACCGTCTCCTGGAAGATGTCATCGGCGTCCTGTTCATTGCCGCCATAATGGATTATAAAAGAGCTAATGGCTTCGGAGTGTTGCCGGTAGAGGAACCGAATGGCATCATTCAGGTCTTTACCGGCACTGATAGCTTCAATCAATTCAGCATCAGTATATTTTTCCTCGGCTTTCATTAATTAGTCAATTCCAGGTGGTGATTTGTAACCGTTGAAAGTGAAACATTTTTTCTATTAACGAGAAATGGAGAGCCAATGGTATGCCAAATGTAAAATATTTGCAATCAATGTTTTATGTAACGTTCGAAAAACTCGTAGGTTCGGAGCATCTGATCCATGCGCTGCCGGTTGTCGCCGCTGCGGGTTAATTCATGGGTCGCCCCGGGGTGCCGGACGTATTCCACGGGCCGTCCCAGGACCTTCAGGCTCCGGTACAGCATTTCACCCCCGACGAAGCCTGTCCGCCGGTCGCTCTCGCCATGGAAGATAATAAGAGGGGTGGTGATATTAGCCACATAGGTAATGGGCGATTCGTGCTGCAAAATGGCTTTTGTGGCCGGTTCCCATGGATAGCCGCCGAAATAGTTGGGTACGAGCCGCCAGGCATTGCCTTCGCCGAAAAAGGTGGCGAGGTCATAAACGCCGCGTTGCGCGCAGGCAGCTTTAAAGCGATGGTCGTGACCCACGATCCAGGCCGTCAGATAACCCGCATAAGACCCCCCGGATACGACGAGTCTTGCCGTATCGGCCCAGCCTTCCGCTACGGCCTTATCCAGCGCCGTCAGTACATCTGAGGTCGGACCGGCGCCCCAGTCCTTGACATTGGCGCGGAGGAAGTCGAGACCATAGCCTCCCGAGCCACGCGGATTGCAGTAAACGACGCCGTAACCATGTCCGCAGAAATACTGGAATTCATGCCACATGGAGGGTTCACCGGGCCCCCACATGGCGGAAGGACCGCCATGTATATCCAGCAGGACCGGATAGCGCTGTCCTGCGGTATAGCCGATGGGTTTCATCACCCAGTATTCGATGGTCTGGCCGAGTGAATTTGAAAAGCTATGTTTTTCGGGCAGACTAAGCCGGCGGTGGCTGAGCCATTCTGCATTGAAAGCGGTGATGATCGTCGCCTTTTGACCGGCGGCGTCGGCGGTGAAGAGTTCGGAAGGATCCGAGGGTTGGGTTCGCGCGAACAGGAGATGTCCATTCTCCAGCGCAAAGGCGGTGGTGCCGGTGTTGTAGTCGAAGAGCTGCTCGACCTTCGGAGAGGCCGGTGGTACCCGATAGACCGGAGCGCCGCCGTTGGATTGTGCGATGAAATAGAGGTAACGGTCGTCGTCGCTCCAGGTGAGACCGCCGGGAGCCCGGTCGAAGGCGATGTGGATCGCAGGGGTATTGCCCGTCAGCGACTGGACATACAGCTGGGGCACCGATACGAATGAGATCGGGCTGACCGTGTAGGCCATCCATTTCCCGTCGGGACTGACGCGGGGATTGCCGAAGACCTTTCCTTTTTCGCCGAGGACCTTATGCATATGTCCGCCGTCCCGATCTGCGAACCATATCTCGGATTCAAGGTCGCGGTCGGGGTCCTGTGTACTGTCGATATGCGCGGCAAAATAGAGGAATTTGCCGTCGGGCGAATATTCGGCACTGTTATATGTGAAGAATCCGTGCGTGACTTCGGTGGGGCCGGATGCGGGTTGCGGCGGTGGCGTGACCTCTGCGGAGCCTGATGCGGGTTGGAGGGATTGGATGAACCAGTGCGTAAAAGTGGTCTCGGGGTTGACCTCCATTTCGTCCTGGAAATTGAGCTTGTTAACCACTTTCGCTTTGTGGTCAGTGACATTGCCAGCGAGCCAGGCCCTGATCTGGTCGATATTGCCGTCGGGATCGCCTTTGACGGTAGACGGCTGCAGATCGGCATCGGCGGTAAAACCGGGTTTTTCATCGGGCCAGGCGGGGAGGGCATGACCGGGATTGAGCGCACTATCCCTGATCAGCTGAGTGAGACCGATACGGGCGGAGAAGAGGATCTCCTTTCCATCGGGTGACCATTTGGGTGAGGAGGCGCCATAGCGGAAATGTGTCAGCTGTGTCGGTTCGCCTCCTTCGAGGGAAAGGAGGAATATCTGCGGCTTGCCGTCGGCGGTACGGACGAAGGCGATTTGTTTGCCGTCGGGACTCCAGTCAGGCTGGCCGGCGCCTTCCCTGGCCGTGGTGAGCTGACGTGGCCGGACGCTTCCGTCGGAAGGGACCAGGTACAACTGGTTGACATATTTATAATCCCATTTGGAAGTTTTTGCGGAAGTGTCGGGTTCGATGGTGGTGAGCGTGAAGACGGCAAGCCGACCGTCCTTGCTGAGATGGATATCTCCGACCGTGTGTATTTTCAGAAGATCGGTGAGTTTGACGGGTTCCTGAGCAGGTTGTGCGCACAGCGCGGTTGTGATCAATAACGACGGCAGCAGGTAATGGATGTTTCTCATGCGCGGGTTTTGATGGCCATAAATTTACGTATATTCATCCTTAAAAGACCTAATGCCACTTCGTTCATTCGCGTATTTGCTATTTCTTTTCCTGGC
>DASYSV010000060.1:0-11402 GCA_036010185.1 Puia sp. | reverse complement strand
TTAACTCCAATACCAACAATATCGCCAATACCCTGAATGTGACAACGAACACCCAGGGCGATATCCCCGATCATTCCTTCGGCAATGCCGGCAACTTTTTCAACAATAACAATTTCGGGGTCGGGGCCGGCGTGCGCGGCGAGGTCAATTCCATCTTCGGCAATAACGGTACGGCCGGTGTCTATGGTACGTCCAGCGGGACGGGAGGTTATGGAGGGTATTTCGAACACAGCAATACGGCCGGTTTCGGCTATGCGATGGAGGCCATCACATACGGACTGGGCGTCGGCGCGGATTTCCAGACCCAGAATGCCAACAATACACAGCCTACGTTACAAGCGCAGACCATCGGGATCAACCCCGCCGGATATTATGTGAACTACAATGCCAACAATCCATCCAATGTCCTCTCGGTGACCACCAACAGCAATGGCAGCATCAGTGACCATTCGACCGCCAACGCCTCCAATTTCTTCGTCAACAATAACTTTGCAGTCGCCGCTGCGGTAAGAGGAGAGGTCAATTCGATCTTTGGGAATGAGGGGACGGCAGGGATTTATGGTATCTCTTCGGGAACTGGAGGTTATGCCGGATTTTTCGAGCATACCGAGACAACTGGTTTCGGCATCACCCTGCAAGTGGTCAGCAATGATCAGGGGGTTGCGGAAGTAGTGGACCAGGAGGGACCCAATGATATCCTCTGGTTCCAATCGCATGGAGGTAATAAAGCCAGGATCGACAACACCGGCAGGGGCTATTTCGATGGCGGCACACAGAATTCTGGCGCAGACCTTGCCGAGGTGTTCGACGTCGAAGGTAAATTCGGGGACTACGAACCCGGCGATGTGCTCGTCATTTCCGAGGTGAAGGACAGGACGCTGGTGCGTTCGGCCGCAGCGTATTCCATGCTGGTCGCAGGCGTTTATGCGACGAAGCCGGGTGTGTTGCTGACGGAGGAATCGCTGAACGGTAGCATTGCCGGAAAGGTCCCGTTGGGTGTCGTAGGAGTCATCCCCACCAAGGTTTGCGACGAAGGCGGGCCTATCCATAGGGGGGATATTCTCGTTACGAGCAGCCGGGCGGGATATGCGATGAAGGCGGACCTCCATCGTCTGCAGCCGGGTCAGGCCATCGGCAAGGCGCTGGAAAATTTCGAGGGTCCTGCGGGAAAGATAAAAGTATTGGTCAATGTCAAATAATGATAATATGAAAAAAATAATTGTATTGTTCCTGCCGGTAATCTTCTTCGCAGTTACGGCAATGTCCCAAACGGCCGGCCAGGTACCCATCAAACAGTCCGACGCGACCCCGCGGCTGACCCCGAAAACCATTTCAATACCCATCAAGCCTGCGGGCCCGGTCGGAGCCACCGCTCAAAAACTGACGGCGGAAAATATGACAGGTACAACCCAGGCGACGAAGACCGCCACTACCGTACCGGCAAAAAATACAGGGACCCTCCCCTCGCAGACGCCGGTAAAGGTGCCTCAAAAGCAGTAGCTTGCGCCTATGCGCAAACTATTCTTTCGTTGGTTGAAGGTGGTCGTGCTCGTCTATTGTCTGATCGGGATCGGCATCTATTATGCGCAGGACCGCCTGGTAATGCATCCTGTGACGTTGCCGGCGACGCAGAACTTTGCATTCGACCGTCCGTTTACCGAGGTACATCTGCCCTACGATGCGCAGACAAATCTGGATGTCGTCGAATTCAAAGCCAGTCCCGCGGACAGCGTGCCGGAGGGTGTCGTCCTGTATTTTCCGGATAGCAAAGGAAACATTGCAACCAATGCGCAGGACGCGCTTGGGTTTGCGCCGCGCGGATATGAGGTATGGGTGATGGATTATCCCGGTTTTGGCAAGAGTACGGGCGTATTTACCGAAAAGAATGTGTATGCCTATGCGCTTATATTCTATAAGCTGGCGCGCAGCCGCTGGAAGCCTTCGCAGATCGTGATCTGCGGGACGGGGCTTGGGACGGGTATTGCGGCGCAGTTGGCGTCGGTGCGAAATTGCCGGCGACTGATCCTGAACGATCCTTATTATAGTATGACATCCCGGTTCCGGAAATGGCTGTTCCTTTACCCGGTGGGACTGATGCTGCATTATCATTTTCCTACCTATCAATATCTGCCTGCCGTGACGGATCCCATTACCATGATCGGCGGCGATACGCGGCTAAAGGCATTTCTGAAGCCGGGTGATCAGATGGGGACGACGCGTTGATTTTTATTTTGCCTTACTTTTTCGGGGACTGCCCGGAGGATCTCCTGGTACAGGGTTTGGACGAGACGTTGTTTTACAAAATCGCGGTGGGTTACCAGGCTGACCTCGCGCATCGGCGCAGGTCGCCTGAAGTGGCGGATCAGTTGTTGTTGTTTGCCGGTGAGATCCCTGACGGCCAGTTCGGGAAGGATGGTGATGCCGTCATTGAGCTCGACCATCCGGCGAAGGGTTTCGAGGCTGCCGGCTTCATAATCGAAATGGCTTCCCTCCTTGCTGGCTTTCCTCAGTTCGCATAGCCGGACGATCTGCGAGCGGAAACAATGTCCTTCTTCCAGCAGCCATAGTTTCCCGGGGTCGATATCCCGGGCCAGCATGTAGGTCTTTTTATAGGCCTTATTTTTCCGGGACACATATACAAGCAGCTCCTCATAAAAGAGTACCTGTTCCCGGATGCCGTTCTCCTGAAGCGGCGTAACGAGGATACCGGCATCGATGCGACCTTCGCGCAGACGCGAGACCACGAGGTCTGTCATCAACTCGTTCACTACGAGCTTTACCTGGGGATATTTCGCCGTAAACGATTGAACGAACAGCGGTAGCAGATAGGGAGCGAGGGTCGGGATGATGCCTATGCGCAGCTCGCCGGTGAGGATGCCCTTTTTTGTCTGTACGATCTCGCCGATGACTTCTTTTTCGGCAAGGATCCGGCGGGCCTGTTCGATGATCTCGCGTCCGGCCTCGGTGGGGATGACGGGTTGTTTGCTGCGGTCGAAGATCTTGAGACCGAGTTCTTCCTCCAGTTTGTGGACCTGCATGCTGAGGGTAGGTTGCGTAACGAAACAATGACCGGCCGCGATGGCGAAATGGCGGTAAGTGTCCACAGCGACGATATATTCCAGCTGGACGAAGGTCATACGTATCAGTAGTACGTGAACGAGATAGAACCGGCGACGGGGCCGAGCGGGCTCGAAAGTTCGATCAGCCTTCCCTGCGAGTCGGTGGTCTGATTGTATTTGAGCGTTACGCCGGGCGGCAGACCTGAGCCGGAGCCGCCGACGGAATTGAGGGCATGCTGGGAGATAGGGTCGACCGAACTACCGAAGCCGTCCAGCTGCAGGATATAGAGCAGCGGGCCGATGCTATTGGTTATGTCGGCATGATAGGCCGGGTTGGCGAGCGAAGTGAATCCAAAATTGACGGCGCCCTCGAGCGAATCTGCGGTTCCTGCCGTATTGGGATAGTAGATGCGCAGTGTGGAGACATTCCCGTTGCTGAGGAACATCGTATCGATCTGGTTGTTGGCGTTTGTCCCGTCGAAGAGGACGGTGGTTGCGATATTGCCGTTGGGATAGGAATAATGTGCCACATAACCCGTCCCGCTGACGCTGGTATCGCGGGTGATGCGTCCCTGTGCGTCATAGGTCAGCGCATGGATATCCGGGGAGAATCCGGCGACATACAAATAGGACGAAGGTTGTGAAGCCGTACCGGCGGGATAGGCGAACTGGACGGTCCATTCCCCAAAGGCGGGATATCCCTGAGACGAATCGTACTCGTACTGATGAAAGCCGGTGATCCGGTGCGAGCTATCGTAATAGAAGGAATCGACTACCCTTGTCTGCGGCTGAAGGCTCACCACCGAGGAAAGCCAGGCGTTATTATTGCTATTCTTATTCGACGACCCGCTTTTTTTGCAGGACGCGACCCACAGGACAGCGGGCAGGAGAAGGAACGAGAGCCATTTTTTCATAGCGTGTTCTTATTGGATGACCCTCAAATGTACAACATAAAAACAATAAAATCGGGTGGCTGTTACCGTTTAAATAACAATCATTAATTGATAGAATTAGTCTCTTTATCAGAACCTTCAAAATGAAAAGCCATGTTTAAAAAACTTCCTTTCCTCCTGACGGCAGTGATATTAACTGGCGCAAATATAAAGGCGCTGGCGCGTGGGGGCCGTCGAGCAGGATATCAACGGGGATACATTGATGGTGTACAACAACACGTATTATCTGCCGATATCACAGGACGGACAGGATGCGTATGAGGTGGTTACTCCGTAAGGGCGGTGGAACCGGGCGCGACCGTAAGCGTGTATTCCGTCCCGATCTTGAGGGCGACGTTCTCTATGCCGTGACTGACGGGAAAGCCATAACAGACAGGGTACGCGTATTCCTTTACGACCTCGCGGATGATGTCTTCGACCGTGGCGCCGAAGGGCCGCATGGTATCTTTCGTTTCGGTGAATCCCCCGATGACGAGGCCGGCGAGATGATCCAGCTTTCCACTTCGTTTAAGCTGACGAAGCATGCGGTCGATGTTGTAGAGATATTCGCCAACGTCCTCGAGAAAGAGGATCTTCCCTTTCGTATCGATGTCCGAAACGCTGCCCACGAGATGGGCCAGCAGGGAGAGATTGCCGCCGACGAGGATGCCGCGGGTATAGCCCGTCCTGTTGAAGGGATGAGGGGCACAGGTATAAGACATCGGCTCGCCCGCGAGTACGCGTTTCAGCGACAGGACACCGGGTGTGTCCGCGCAGCCGTCATTGAACGCGCCGGCCATCGGGGCATGCAGCGTTGCGATCTTATAGTTGGTGAAAAGATGGGCGTGCAGGACGGTAATGTCGCTGAACCCGATGATCCATTTAGGTTTTTGGCAGAAGGCGGAAAAATCGACCCTGTCGATGATACGGCTAAGCCCATAGCCGCCGCGGCCGCAGAGGATGGCATCGATGCCGGGGTCTGCAAGCATTGCGTGCAGATCGTCGAGACGCTGCTCGTCTGTGCCCGAGAAATAGTTGTCCGAATCGCCGCCCAAGGTTCGGCCCTCGCGGACGCGATAGCCCCAGGTCTCCAGCGTCCCGATACAGGTGAGCGCCTTTTCGCGCGTCATGAAACCGGCGGGACAGGTGATGCCGATGGTATCACCGGGCCGGAGAAAGGGAGGGATGGTGATCATGCAGGGGTAGTCGTTTGGAGGCCTGAAACCGCTCGTTCGTGTAGCGTCACACTGTCGGTCTTTACTTCGAGCATATGCGGCATACCATATTTCAACGCATAGTTGTCTTTCTGGTGACCGACCGGAAAATCGAAACACACCGGGTAGGAGTAGGGTTTCATCCTGGCGGAGACGATCTCGTAAACGGTATGACCGTATTCATCACCGGGATCGTCGGGTTTGACCTTGAAACCGCCGACGACCAGGCCGGCGAGTCTGTCCAGTTTGCCCGTACGCTGCAGATGCCAGAACATGCGGTCGATGCTGTAGAGATATTCACCGGTATCTTCGACGAAGAGGATCTTGCCCGCCGTGTCGATATCGGAGACAGTGCCGGCCAGGGACTCGATGGTTTTGAGGTTGCCGCCCACGAGCGGGGCTTCGGCGAAACCGGAGCGATTCATCGGATGGGGAGTAGCACTGTATTCCATTTTCTCGCCGCTGAGCGCCCGCCGGATGGAGAGGATCGAATCCGCCTGGACGGGTTCTGCTTTCGACCAGTCGTCGGGGAAGCTGTTGCACATCTTGGAGTGAATAGAAGCCAGGTTGAGATTGGTATGGAGATGACAAAGAAATACGGTGATATCGCTGAACCCGATGATCCATTTGGGGCGTTGTGCAAGCGATGAAAAATCCAGCTGGTCGACGATATGTACCGCGCCATATCCACCGCGTGCGCAGAGGATGGCACTCAATCCCGGATCCCGGAGCATTTGCTGGAAGTCCGCGGCCCTTTCTTCGTCGGTGCCTCCGAAGATGAAATCTTTTTTTCCCACGGTATCGCCGACTTTGATTCGAAATCCCCAGCTTTCGATGAGTTGAACGGCCGGTTCGATGTCTTTGGCGGTGATGTCGCCTGCGGGGCAGGTGATGCCGATGGTGTCGCCGGGGCGAAGATAGGGCGGGATGATGAGAGGCGGAGTGATGTTGTGTGCTGCTGCAGCTGTGCCGTGTGCGGCCGTGGTGCGGTTAGCTGCGAGTACGGGTCCTGTGGCGCCGATCGCCAGCAGGGACGATAGAAAGTTTTTTCGGTTCATGTTAACAATTACGGTAATATTGCCCGGGCTCTGATTTCCTGAACGAGTTCAGGCGCGGGCTTAAAATTACTACTTTTAGCGTATGCGTTTATTGATAATCCTGTTGATGATTTCAGGATTTATTGGGGAGGCGAAGGGACAGGATCTAACCGGACAATGGACTGGCACTGCCACGGACAAAACGTCGGAGAGCAAGCAAAAGCTGGTACTGTCCATTACGGAGGGCGATTCTGCCTTTGGAGGTGTGCTTCACTGGTATTCTCCGGAGACCCGGACCATCCGGCATATCATCGTCAGCGGTCGTTTTTATGGGAAAGATTCCATCCTGACCATTCGGGAGGACAGCACGCGGCAGAATGTCGTGGGATATGCCAGCGGAGGCGATCCGGCGGCAAAGGGCCCACCGGGAGGGTTTTATGTGCTGTTCTATCGCAGGACGGCGGGGCGGAAAGATATGCTGGAAGGGCATTGGCAGGCTAATTTCCAGAGCGTCATGAAAACCGGCGAGTGGACGATCCGGATGGAAAAGAAAGCCCCGGCTTTTATCCCTGTGCCCATGGCAAAGCTCAGGAAGAAGGATTCGGCCGACGTCCGGCAATTCCAGGCGCTTCAGTCGCGTGAATCCGTCGTGGCCGCGCGCATCCCGGCACAGGGCATCGATACCATACGGGTAGCCTTGTACGATAACGGGGAGATCGACGGCGATTCGGTCAGCCTGTATATCAATAATGAACTGGTGGCTCAGCATGTACGGCTGTCGGCGGACGCGAAAGTGATCCTGGTGCCCATCGATAAGAGCATCGCGGTCAATAAATTGGTATTATTCGCCGAGAATCTGGGCAGACTGCCTCCGAATACGGCGTTAATGGAGATAACGGTTCACGGTCAAACCTATAATCTTTTTCTTTCCACGGATTATAAACGGAATGCGTCGGTAGAATTCCTGCTGGAGGAGTGAGTGCGGACGTTTGCTCAGTGCG
Source organism: Puia sp. (assembly GCA_036010185.1). Classification (GTDB taxonomy): domain Bacteria; phylum Bacteroidota; class Bacteroidia; order Chitinophagales; family Chitinophagaceae; genus Puia. The sequence goes on along the minus strand of DASYSV010000060.1, from coordinate 4,159 downwards.
GGTGATTTTGCGTAATTTTGCGTCCACATGCATCAACCCAAACGATACTTAATCACGGCGGCCTTGCCGTATGCCAACGGACCGAAACATATCGGTCATCTGGCGGGCGCCTATCTGCCTGCGGACATCTATGTACGCTATCTGCGGGCGCAGCGGCGGGATGTGGCTTTTATCTGCGGCAGCGACGAACACGGGACGGCTATACCGATACAGGCGATGAAGGAAGGGACCACCCCGAGGGCCATCGTCGACAAGTACCACGCCCTGCTCAAGGAGAATTTTGCCGAACTCGGCATCTCGTTCGATATCTATCATCGGACCACCGACCCCATTCATCATGTCACCGCCCAGGAATTCTTTACCCATCTCAATGACCGGGACGAGCTGATCGTGCAGGAGAGCGAGCAATACTATGATGAGGAAGCGAAGACGTTCCTGGCGGACAGGTATATCGTGGGGACTTGCCCGGTATGCAGAAATCCGAGGGCATATGGCGACCAATGCGAAAACTGCGGAACGTCATTAAGTCCGGATATGCTGATCGAACCGCGCAGCACTTTGAGCGGTAATCCGCCGGTAAAGAAAAAGACCAGGCATTGGTATCTTCCTTTGGACCGCCATGAAGCCTTTTTACGCCAGTGGATCCTGGGGGAACATGAGGGCGACTGGCGGGCCAATGTCGTCGGACAGTGCAAGAGCTGGCTCGACGGCGGTCTTCAGCCCCGGGCCGTCACACGCGATCTGGACTGGGGCGTAAAGGTTCCCCTGTCCGAGGCAGAGGGAAAAGTGCTGTATGTCTGGTTCGACGCGCCGATCGGGTATATCAGCGCCACGAAGCAGTGGAGCCTGGATACCGGCAAGGACTGGGAGCCATATTGGTACGACAAAGAAACCAAGCTGGTGCATTTCATCGGCAAGGACAATATCGTTTTCCATTGCATCATCTTCCCGGTGATGCTGCGGTTGCATGGAAATATCCTGCCCGAAAATGTCCCGGCCAACGAATTCATGAACCTGGAAGGAGACAAGATGAGCACCAGTCGAAACTGGAAGCTGGACATGCAGGATTATATTCTTGATTTCATCAAACCGGCCAACGGCGGAACGCAGCTGGCGGACAGCCTTCGCTATTATCTGACGGCCATCTCGCCCGAGACCAAGGACAGCGAATTCACCTGGAAAGGTTTCCAGGACGCGAATAACAGCGAGCTGGTAGCGAAATTCGGCAATTTCGTCAACCGCACCTTCGTGCTGATGCACAAGCTGTGTAACGGAAAAGTACCGGGCTTGCATAAAACGCGGATGGATGATGCTGACGAGGAAATGATCGCCGCTATTGGCGCGACCAGGACGAAGGTGGAGCAGCTGCTGGAGAATTACCGGTTTCGCGAAGCGCAGTTCGAAGTGATCATGTTATCCGACCTGGCCAACAAGTATATGCAGAAAAAAGAACCCTGGATCGTGGTGAGAAGTCTGGCGCAGGACTCAGCCAATCAACAGCTGATCGATAACTGTCTGCATATCTGTTTGCAGCTGACGGCGAATCTGGCGATACTGATCAATCCTTTTTTGCCTTACACGGCGAAGAAGATGCTGCATATGATGAAGGTGGTGGAGAAGATGCTCGATTGGGAGAATGCAGGGAAGCTGAATCTCCTGAGCGTAGGGTATAGCCTGCGGGCGCCGGAACTTTTGTTCAGGAAGATAGAGGATGAAGAAGTGAATATACAGATGGAAAAGCTGCGTACTGCCTCGGCAGCGCGCGTGGGGAATACGGCGGTGGCACCAACTACACCGGCGGCGGAGAAGCCGGAGACCAAGCCTACCATCGTATACGATGATTTTGCGAAGATGGATCTCCGCGTGGGCACCATCATCAGCGCCGAGAAAGTGGAAAAGGCCGATAAATTGCTGAAACTTGGCATCGATCTTGGTTATGAACAGCGGACTATCGTTTCCGGTATCGCGCAGCATTTCAAACCGGAGGAGATCGTCGGCCGGAGGGTTGTCGTTGTCGCCAACCTGGCTCCGAGGAAAATGCGGGGTATCGAGAGTAATGGGATGATCCTGATGGCTGAAGATGGTGCGGGAGGCCTTCATTTCGTGCATGCCGGGGAGCAGGCCGAACCAGGGGCGGCGGTCAGCTGATCATGAATCTGAATAGAAGCTGGAGAGCCCTTGGGATAGTATAGTGGAAATGGGTAGCTGTAGTGCGAAGTAGGACATATTCTTAGGGGTAACCGCTTAAATTTTTGCGGCAGAATACTTTGCATTGAATGTCAGCGTTTTTATTCGAATGATTTTTCATTTGTGGAAAATGGGCGATCATTCATGTATTTAGCAAGATATTACGAATACAAAAAAAATCTAATATCAATCTAACGCAATCCACTGTGCTATGAAACAGAACTATTCTTATCGGATCCTCCCCTATAACCGTTATAGTTCTTTATACCAGGAAAGAGAGAGTTTCTATCGCAGCTTCATCAACCAGTATTATCTCGACTTTGCACACCAGGTATTGACTCAGGAGCACTATTCGCCTTACCTGACCAAGACCCTGATCGCGCCGCAGGACATCCAGTTCGGCGCATCTCCGCGTCGTGTCATCTGGAAAATAGGGATGCCTTCTTTCCAGGTGAAGGACATCAATGACTTTAAGGACCACAAGATACTTTTCTATCGCACCAAACTTCTCCGCCAGAAGGTGCTGATACAGTTCCATTTCATCAACAGCTTTTTCTACTACTCACAGCTCAGCTTCCTGACCTTTACGGAAAAGACCAACAACATCCTTTTCGACTCGCTGCGGAGCAAATACGAATGCCCCGAATCTCTCGAAGAACAGGATAAGGCATGTATGACCGACATTTGTGGCAACAGGCTGATCATCGAGAAGGGTATATACCTTACTGTCAGCTATATCACGGGCGACTCCTACCCTCGTGAACAGATGAAGGTGCAGCTGGCGCAAAAGACCGAACTGGTCAACAGGGCCGACAACTACGAGATCGACAAATTAAGCAAGATCCTTTAGACAAGAAATCCCGCCGGGTCCCGCCGCATGCGCGGCCAATCCTTTTTTTTCCTACCTTCGGCTAGAATAGTTGTTTAACTAACTAATTAACCATATGAACCGTATCATCAAGAAAGTGGCCGTTCTGGGAAGCGGGGTAATGGGGTCACGGATCGCCTGTCATTTTGCGGGCGTCGGGATACAGACCCTTTTGCTGGACATCGCACCGAAGGAGCTGACCCCTGCAGAAACGGCCAAAAAGCTTACCCCGGAGCATCCTGCCGTGCGGAACAGGATCGTCAACGAAGCCCTTGCGGCGGCACTCAAGTCCAACCCCTCTCCAATATATACCAAAGAAGTTGTGTCACGGATCACGACCGGCAATTTTACCGACAACATGAAGGATATCGCCGACGCCGATTGGGTGATCGAAGTGGTGGTAGAGCGGCTGGATATAAAGCAGCAAGTATTTACAGAGGTGGAGAAATACCGCAGGCCGGGAACGCTGATCACCTCGAATACTTCGGGCATTCCCATCAACCTGATGGCCGAAGGACGGAGCGAGGATTTCAAAAAACATTTCTGCGGGACGCATTTTTTTAATCCACCTCGTTATTTACGATTACTCGAGATCATCCCCACGCCCATGACCGATGCCGACGTGGTCGGCTTCCTGCTGCATTACGGCGATCTTTATCTGGGCAAGACGACGGTGCTTTGCAAGGATACCCCGGCATTCATTGCCAACCGCGTCGGCGTCTATGGCATTATGGCGATATTCGGGCTGGTGGAGCAACTCGGGCTGACGGTAGATGAGGTCGATGCATTGACGGGTCCGCTGATCGGGAGGCCGAAGTCAGCCACCTTTCGCACGGCGGATGTGGTCGGCATCGACACACTGGTGAAAGTGGCGAATGGCGTGGCGGAGAATTGTCCCGATGATGAACAGCGGAGCGTCTTCACAATCCCTGCCTGGTTGGATAAGATGGTCGCGAACAAATGGCTGGGGGATAAGACGGGACAGGGTTTTTTCAAGAAAACGAAGGGAGCCGGCGGGGAAAAGGAGATCCTTACCTTGAATTTAAATACGATGGAGTACGGTCTGCGACAACGTCCGAAATTTCCTTCGGTGGAAGCGGCCAG
>DASYSV010000055.1:0-4503 GCA_036010185.1 Puia sp. | reverse complement strand
TCGGAATCATCTGGAAGAATATAACGCGGATTTCGCGTTTCAGCTGAGCGAATTCAGGGAAGGCAACCTACTCTTCGAGATCATGCAGCGAAAGATATGGGATAAGGCGTCGACGGACAGCGCCGGGTTAATGAAATATTATGAGGGTCATAAAAACAACTATTGGTGGAATGCCAGCGCCGACGCCCTGCTGTTCACCTGCCGGGATGCCGCTACCGCGGAAGGCCTAAAGGCCCGGCTTCAGACCCATCCCATCGTCAGCTGGCGGCAGATGGTGGATAGCGGCGCAACGGCCATACAGGCCGATTCAGGGAGGTATGAGCTGGCACAGATACCCAATCCGGGGGGAACCGCGCTAACGCCGCAAACGTATACGGCATTCTCGACCAATCCGGCGGACAATTCGGTGAGCTTCGCTTATATCCTGGATATTTATAGGGATCGGGCTCCGCGAAATTTCCGGGACGCGCGGGGTTTCGTGATCAATAATTACCAAAACTGGATGGAGGATCAGTGGATCGCCGAGCTGAAAAAGAAGTATCCGGTGAAGATCGAGGAGAAGGTGATTGCCGGACTGCCGCGTTGACCATATGCTTCGCGGGTATGCCCTTCCGGCCTACAAGGTCGCTCTAACTACCTTCTCGATCACCTTGGGTTTTCCAAGCGTATAATAATGGAGAACGGGAACGCCTGCTTTTTTGAGCTCCCTGCTCTGATGGATCAGCCATTCGGTACCCACCTGCTCGACATCCGCATCGGTCTTGCATTGCAGGATCTCGTTGGATAGTTCGGTGGGCAGATCTACATGAAACACCTTCGGCAGCATACTCATCTGTTTTTTACTCGTAATAGGCTTCAGACCCGGTATCACAGGAACATGGATACCCTGCTCGCGACAGACCTTTACAAAATCGAAGTATTTCTGGTTGTCGAAGAACATCTGAGTAGTAACATATTCCGCGCCCGCGGCAACTTTCGCCTTCAGGTACATCAGGTCCGTTTCGAGGTTGGGTGCTTCGAAGTGTTTTTCCGGATAGCCTGCGACGCCGATGCAGAAATTGGTCTTACCTCCATTCTTGATATCTTCTTCGAGATAGACGCCCTGGTTAAGACATGCCACCTGTTTAAGAAGATCGATCGCGAAGCGATGCCCGTCCGGTTCGGGTTCGAAAGAGCTTTCATTCTTTGCGGCGTCTCCGCGCAGTACCAGTACGTTGTCGATACCCAGGAAATGCAGATCGATCAGAGCGTCTTCTGTCTCGCGTTTGGCAAATCCGCCGCAGATGAGATGCGGAACGGCATCGACCTTATAATGGTTCATGATCGCGGCGCAGATGCCGACGGTACCGGGACGTTTACGGACCTCGACCTTTTCAAAAGTGCCGTCCGTCTTCTTCTTGAACATCGTTTCACTGCGGTGATAGGTGACGTTGATGAACGCAGGGCCGAATTCCATCAAAGGATCGAGATGTTCGTAGATGGAACTTATGGTTTTTCCCTTCAGGGGAGGAAGGATCTCGAACGAAACCAGGGTATCTTTTGCGTTGGTAATGTGGTCTATAACCTTCATATTGCGCGAATAATCCCGCAAACTTAGTTGATAACTCTTAAAACACCTATAAATTTAAACCCCGGGCTTCGCCACATGACCGGCGGGGCGTATCTTGCGGGCAAATTTAGAAATACGTGAGTCTGACCATTCATTCCCAGGACCTTGTAAAAACGTATCACAACAGGACGGTGGTCAATCACGTCTCGGTGAACCTTAAGCAAGGCGAGATCGTAGGTTTGCTCGGACCCAATGGCGCCGGTAAGACTACGACCTTCTATATGGTGGTCGGCCTGATCAAGCCCGATTCGGGTGATGTCTTTCTCAATGATATCAATATCACGAAATTACCCATGTACAAACGGGCCCAGCTTGGACTCGGCTATCTGCCGCAGGAGGCCTCGGTCTTTCGCAAGCTGAGCGTAGAAGACAATATCAAGGCCGTATTGGAGATGACTGATCTTAACCGCGCACAGCAACGCGAAAAGCTGGAAGCCCTGTTGGATGAATTCCACCTGCATCATGTACGCAAGAACAACGGTGACTCGCTGTCAGGCGGAGAACGCCGGCGGACCGAGATCGCCCGGGCGCTGGCCGTTGACCCGAAATTCATCCTGCTCGACGAACCATTTGCCGGCGTCGATCCCATCGCCGTGGAAGATATCCAAACGGTGGTGGCGCGGCTTAAATTCAGGAATATCGGCATCCTCATCACGGACCACAACGTGAACGAGACGCTTTCCATATGCGACAGGGCCTATCTTCTCATCGATGGCAAGATCTTCAAACATGGCTCGGCGGAGGAACTCGCGGAGGACGAGCAGGTGAGACGTCTTTATCTCGGACGCAATTTCGAATTGAAAAGAAAGGACTATCTCCACGAAGAAGCACGACAGGCGGAGGAAAAGAATACCCACTAAAATGTCCTGAATGTCCGGCCGATTAGTTATTTTGCTGGTATACCATGAAACTTTTGAGCCCGGCCATATCGAGACTCGCCAGATTGCGTCTTGGCCGCATCGAACACTGGATGCAGAACCCCGTAGCCGTACAACGGGAGGTGCTGCAGCATCTCGTCACCTCGGCTCAATACACTGAATTCGGCCGCAAATACAATTTCTCCCGGATCTTCTCCATTCGCGAATACAAACAGGCCGTTCCCATCCATGAATACGACGATCTGAAGCCCTACATCCAGCGTATCATGAACGGGGAACAGAACGTCCTCTGGAATACCCCCATCAACTGGTTTGCCAAAAGCAGCGGAACCACCAGCGACAAAAGCAAGTTCATCCCCGTCAGCGAAGAAAGCCTGCAGGATTGCCACTATAAAGGCGCAAAGGACGTACTGACCATGTATTATGATTTCAATCCCGAGTCTGATCTGTTGACGGGTAAGGGGCTGGTGATCGGGGGCAGTCATACTATCAATCAAATGAATGAAGATGTTCATTATGGAGACCTCAGCGCCGTCCTGCTTCAAAACGCGCCGTTCTGGGGCAACTGGATCCGGACGCCCGAGCTGAGCATCGCATTGCTCGACGAATGGGAGGATAAGATCGAACGGCTGGCAAAGAATACGATACAGGAGAATGTGACTTCGATCTCGGGCGTGCCGACCTGGACGATGGTGTTGATCAGGCGTATCCTCGAGATCACGGGAAAAAAAACGCTGGCGGAGGTATGGCCTTCGCTGGAGCTTTATATCCATGGTGGGGTAGCCTTCACGCCTTATCAACAACAATTCCGGAACCTCATCGGGAAGGACATCAACTATCTCGACATGTACAATGCCAGCGAAGGATTTTTTGCTGCGCAGGGCAATCCCAATGACGAGGGCATGGTCCTTTTCCTGGATCATGGCATCTTCATGGAGTTTATGCCGGTGGAGGAATACGGCAAGCCGCATCCCGAGACGATCGGGCTCGACGCGGTGGAGATCGGCCATAACTACGCGCTGGTGATCAATACTAACGGTGGTCTCTGGCGCTATTTGCTGGGCGATACCATCCAATTCACGTCACGAAGTCCGTTCCGGATCAAAGTCAGCGGACGCCTCAAACATTTCATCAACGCCTTCGGCGAGGAGGTGATCGTCGACAATACCGATAAGGCGGTTGCTGTCGCCTGCGAAAAGACGGGCGCCGTCGTGAACGATTATACCGCCGCGCCGGTCTATTTCAGCGATGGGGGTAATGGGGCACATGAGTGGTTGGTGGAGTTTGAAAAAAAACCCGCCGATCTTACCCTGTTCACAACCGAGCTGGATAAAGCCCTTCAGAACGTCAATAGCGATTACGAGGCCAAACGACATAAGGATATTGCGCTGCGGATGCCTATCCTGCATGTGCTGGAGAAGGGCGTTTTCACAGCCTGGTTGAAACGCAAGGGCAAGCTGGGGGGACAGCATAAAGTACCTCGATTGTCCAATGACCGTAAATACATAGATGAGATACATGCTATGCTGTCTCAGGCACCGCCAGCGTCACCGCTATCAGACTGACAAAAGACGAGGTATAGAAAAGATAGAGATAGGGGACGTCGATAAAACAGTAAAAGATCACCAACGTAAGTTTTAGCGCCGCCAGCGGAAGATTCGTGGCGCGCCGTTTGCGCCGATAGAGGATGAACAGCAGCGGCACGATGAAGCTCAGACACAGCAGCAATCTATGCAAGAGCCAGGTCTTCTGAGGCCCGAAGAACCATGCAAAACCCGGCGCCGTTGAAAAGGTGTCGGGACTATCCTTCCAGACCCGCGCAGCGAAAGAAACGTAATCCGCCGGAAGACTGGCGAGTCGTATGAAGGTGTCCCATCCCACCGGAAGAAGGAACAACAATACAAAACACAGGATGCCCGTCAGCGTAATGATCGACAGGTGTTTCCATTTTTTTTCGAGGATAAGATAAATAACGTAGGCGGGTATCCATCCTGCCAGGGCATAACGGCTCAGCAT
>DASYSV010000273.1:0-4452 GCA_036010185.1 Puia sp. | reverse complement strand
GCTTCGCGGAACGGGTATCGACTCACAATTGCACTATTATCCCACACGCGGCGCCATCGGCATCGACCACAAACGCCGCGCTGACATCGCCTGGACATTTACCGACAGCTCGCGTCGCTGGCCATATGCATTCGAGGAAATGCCGGTGATCGCCAAGGGCGCGGACACTGTACCCTCGATTTACGATCTGAATGATATTGAATGGAAATGGTGGAAGATGCGGACGGCCGTCGGTGGAGGTCCCGTACTCATCCATGACGGGAAGATAAAGATCACCGAACGGGAGGAGCAGCTTTATCCCGACAGCCGACGGGATGGCGAACATGCACCGCGGACGGCGATGGGCTATACCCGGGACGGTCGTCTGATCGTGCTGGTCATACAGGGCAGGACCCCGGGTGTCGCTGCGGGCGCCTCGCTGCAGCAGGAGGCGGAGATCCTGCTCGGCCTGGGTTGTTTTGAGGCGCTGAACCTGGATGGGGGAGGCAGCAGCTGCCTGTTGGTCAATGGCAAAGAGACGATCCGGCCATCGGACCGCGAGGGACAACGCGCAGTACCAGCGGTTTTCGTGATCCAGCCGAGACACTAATGACGAGCGCCGGGCCGCAACACTAATTCTTCATATCCCATACCAATGCGCTGGCGCCTAAGATGGCCGCATCGGATTCCTTCAAATGGCTGACGAGGATCTTCACCTTGTTTTGGAAGACCTGGATGAGATTGTTTTCCATATTCTCCCGGGTAGGTTTCAGGATCAGATCGCCGGCCTTGGTGAGCCCGCCGAAAAGGATGATGGCTTCCGGGCTCGAGAACATGACGAAATTGGCCAGCGCCAGACCCAGCACAGAGCCGGTAAAATCGAAGATATCCTTGGCCAGCTTGTCTCCTTCGATGGCGGCGTCGTACACCTGTCTCGAATCCAATTTGTCTTTCGGAACCTTTCGCAGGAGGCTGGGCTCTTTGCTGTTCGCGAGCATCTCTATGGCCGTAAGCTTAACACCGGTGGCCGAGGCATAGCTCTCGAGAGAACCATTTTTCCCGGTGCCGTCATGATGCCGGCCGTTGGGGATGATGATGGTGTGACCTAATTCACCGGCAAAGCCGTCGTGGCCATAAATGAGCTTGCCATTGGCGACGATGCCGCTGCCGACTCCCGTCCCGAGCGTGATCATTATAAAATCCTTCATGCCCTTGGCGGCGCCATACATCTGTTCGCCGATGGCCGCGGCATTGGCGTCGTTGGTCAGCACTGCCGGAAGCTGGAATTTATTCTGGATGAGATTGGCCAGCGGGATGATGCCTCGCCAGGGAAGGTTCGGTGCATATTCAACCGTTCCGCTGTAATAATTGCCATTGGGAGCACCGACGCCGATGCCTCTCATCCTCCCGATGCCGCCGGCTTTTTCGATTAGTACGGACAGATGGCGATGCAATTCATCGATGAACCCTTCCACCTGGCTGTGCCCGCGTGTAGAGATCTCGCTTGAAAAAAGAACATTTCCGTTGCGGTCGACGATCCCGAATTTCGTGCCTGTACCGCCGATATCGATTCCGATAGCCAACGGGTCAAAGGAATGAGAACTGGCTGTTGCCATGTGTGATGTGTAGTTTGTTTTGAGGCTCATGATTGTCCTTGCGGACGAACCGCCACAGGCGGCTCCAGGGTCACAAAGATAGTCCGATTTATGGATCGGCAACCCCGCCTCCGCCGGCGCGGCATTATTTAATGTATTCCTAATGACCTCCGCCGATCTGTTCGTCGAAGTTCAGCCCCTGTTTCTGAAGCGTGCTCTTCAGTTTAAGCGCCAGCCATGCGAGCAGCAGGTAGCAACCCACCGCTACGAGATAGCTATAATGCATACCGGTTGCCGAACCCAGCACATCGCCCACGGCGCCCTGGAAAGGCGGGATCACCGCGCCACCCAGGATCATCATGATCAGGAAGGCCGAGCCCTGGCTGGTGAATTTTCCGAGACCGGCGATGCCGAGCGAGAAGATACAGGGCCACATGATCGAGTTGCAAAGACCCGCGGCCATGATGCAATAGACCGAGAAGATACCCTTGGAGAGCACACCGACCAGGATGAAAATACCGGCCAGACACGCCAGCGTGAGCAGGGTCTTGACGGGCTTTTGCTGACCGAAGAAAAAGGCGGCCACGGCCACCGCGACGAAACAGGCATAGGGATAAAGATCGCTGACATCACCGCTATAAAGATGATTGACAAACAGCGCCACGGCGAGCGCTATAAAAGGGACCACGATGGTCGCGATACGTTTTCCCATCTCCGACAAGTTGAATACCCCGATGGCGCCGGTCCACCGGCCGATCATCAGGCTTGCCCAATATAAGCTCACATATTTGGAGATCTTGCTTTCGTCCAACCCGGATACCGTGAGATATCCCGGCTCGCGCAACAGGGCGCCGAAATTGTTATCTATCGTTACCTCTACTCCCACATATAGAAAAATACCTAGCATGCCATAGATCAGCTGAGGATAGCGCATCGCGCCCCAACCCGTGGCATTGCCCATGGCACTTCCATTCGACAGGAAAAGAATTCCCACGACCACCACCAGCGTGACGATCAGCAATGGCAGCTTTTCGACAGACGTCAGCTGACCGACCACGATGACGCCCACGATCAACAGGGTCATAAGGACCAATGATCTCGATGCTTTATAGGACCCTTCGAATTTGTCGTCGTCCTTGCCTGCGGGAAGCCTGGAAAAGGTAAAGAACAACGCCACGGCGGCGAATACACAAGCTACGATCAGGAACAGGTTGTTGATATTCGTAACCGTTGCCTCATCACCCTTGCCTGTCGCCGACCCGAACAAAAAGAAGCTGAAAATGATCGGTCCCAGCGTCGTCCCGAGCGAGTTGACCCCGCCGGCCAGGTTCAGTCGGTGACTACCCGTTGCCGGATCCCCCAGCATGATCGCAAATGGCTGCGCAGCCGTTTGCTGGAGCGAAAACCCAAGCGCAATCACAAAATAGGCAGCAAGCAGCCCCGCAAAAGAGTGAGCATTGGCGAAAGGAATGATCAATAGAGCACCCGCTACGGATATCCAGATCCCGTAAATGATCCCTTTTTTATACCCGATGCGGTTTAAAATATCGTATTTGAGAAGACTTGATATGAGATACAGCGCCAGCGACCCGATGAAATAGGCGCCATAGAATGCCGAACCAAGCAGCTGCGATTCGAATTGGGTCAGGCTGAAATTATGTTTACAGAAAGGGATGAAGATGCTTTGCGAGGCGGCAATGAATCCCCAGAAAAAAAAGACGAGGACCAAAGTAGCGAGCGCACCGGTATTAGTTGGTTGTTTTGCCGCATAAGCGGCTCCGGTTCGGATGTCGGTGGTTTGATTTGTAGTGTTCATGTCGCGACGCAGTTAAGCGGTTAATGGGAATAAAAGTCCAAAATACCAAGTTTTTATGAAGCGAAAAATTTTTTCATCTTAGGTAGCCTGTTTAACCGAAAACCTTACTAAATTGATCCTTAATGGAAATCATCCACGTTTCGGCGGAGTGTTATCCCGTAGCCAAGGCCGGCGGTCTTGGGGACGTGGTCGGGGCATTACCCAAATACCAGAGGGACCTCGGACATATCGCCAAGGTGGTCATGCCGATGTACCGGACCAAATTCCTCCGGGAGAACGAATGGGAAGTCGTCCATAAGGGCTATACCCATCTCCACGACTACTGGTTCAATTATACGGTCATCAAGGAAAAGACCAATAAGCTCGGTTTCGATCTTTATCTCGTGGATATCTTCGGGTTGCTCGACAGGGAAAAGGTCTATGGTTATGGGGATGATACGGAAAGGTTTACAGCCTTCCAGATCGCCGTTGTCGACTGGATCGCGGCATGGCAGCATTTTCCGGACGTCATTCACGTGCACGACCACCATACCGCTCTGATCCCCTTCATGCTCAAATATTGCTATGCCTATCAGCAATTGCAGAACGTACCAACGGTATTGACTATCCACAATGCGCAATACCAGGGTCAGACAGGTATGGATAAGACCGTTTATCTTCCCGATTGGGATATCTGGAAACGCGGGATACTGGAATGGGCAGGTGCGCTCAACCCCCTGGCCTGCGGGATCCGGTGTGCCTGGAAGGTCACCACCGTGAGCCCTACCTACCTGGAAGAGATGCGCCATTCCGCCGCGGGTCTCGAGGCCCTGCTGGAATATGAGAAAGGAAAATGCAGCGGCATCCTCAACGGGATCGACTCCGTGATCTGGAATCCCGCTTCGGACAAATACATACAGGATCATTATGACGATGAGACCGTGGAGGAAGGCAAGGCCAGGAACAAGGCCCGGCTTTGCGAGCGCTATAACCTCGATCCGAAAAAACCGTTGATCACTTTTATCGGACGACTGGTCGCCGATAAAGGGGCCGATCTGCTGCCTCAGGCGATCGAAGACTCCT